>PWPN01000066.1 GCA_003557125.1 Phycisphaerae bacterium
CTCGGCCATCGATGCGGGTATCAGCTCTTCAAGGTTGTCCAATGCCATGGTGATATCACAAAAAGTCGGCGAATTTCCCCGAAATCCTAGGAGCTCTTACAGTCATCCTCTGGTTTTTTGGAAACGGTGATCCACAGAAAGCCCGCGTCGAGTTCGGCTTCGACCTGTGCCAGGTCCGCGCGGTCGGGCAGCTTGACGACCCGCTCGAACGCGCCGGAGTTGATTTCCATGTGAACGACGCAGGTGGGACCGTTCGTTTTGGGCGGCTGTGGAATCGGGCGTTCGCCGCAGATGCGGATGCTCTGGCCGATCGCCTCGACGATGATCTTTTCGCGCGCCAGGCCGGCGACTTCGACGCACAGATGGATGTGTTTCTCGTCTTCCTGGATATTGACCGCAGGTTCCCATGAGATCGTTCGCGAGAAACGGTAATACGTCTGTCGGCCGCCTCCGATCATCTCGAACATGCGGCGACTGAAGGATTCGATCAAGTCATCTGCGGCAACCTGGATCGGGACGCTCGTCACGGACATGGCAGTTCCCTCCATGGGGGCTTCACGGATACTGTAGCACTGCACCCCAGCAGGGTCAAAGAGCGGATCATGCATTTCTTTATCTGGCAGCCAATCTTTCTTCCCTTCGTCGGATGCTCCGGAACGGGCCTAGAATTCGAGAAAGTCGCGTATCCGACGGCAGCACGCAAGGTAGACCGCGGACTGAGGCCGGCGCGTGAGGAACCATCCCGCTGCCCTGGCTGCGACCGGGCAAGGAGGTACTGGAATGGCCGAGACCCATGAGACGGCGACGCTGAATCGGCTTCGCACAGCGACGAGCCCCTACCTGCGCCAGCACGCGGACAATCCGGTCGACTGGCAACCGTGGGACGAAGAGGCCCTGCGTCGGGCACGCGACGAGGACAAGCCGATTTTCTTGAGCATCGGCTATGCCGCCTGTCACTGGTGCCATGTCATGGCGCACGAGAGTTTCGAGGACGCCCACGTCGCACGGCTGCTCAATACGCACTTCATCCCGATCAAGGTCGATCGCGAGGAACGCCCCGACCTCGACGAGCTTTACATGAGCGCGACGGTCCTCTACACGCGCGGCCATGGCGGTTGGCCGATGAGCGTCTTCCTGACACCGCAACTCGAGCCTTTCTTTGCGGGCACCTATTTCCCGCTCGAACCGCGCCAGGGGCTGCCGGGCTTCAAAGAGATCCTGTCGTCCATCGCGTCGATCTGGCGGGACGATCGGCGGCGGGTGCTCGACTCGGCCGACATGCTCAGTCGGCTCGTGCGCGATGTCACCGATCCCCGGCGGTCGGTCGGCCGTGAAGGCGAAGTGTCGATCGCATCGGCCGTCGATCACCTTGTGGCCGCGATCGACCGCACGCGGGGCGGATTCGTCAGCGGTGCGACCAACAAGTTTCCACCCTCGGCCGCACTGACGCTGATGCTCTGGGAAGATTACCGCGCGCGCCGGGACGGGCGCCCGCGCGACGAACTCCGCGAGCTCGCTGCGTTAACGCTCGACCACATGGCGCGGGGCGGAATCACGGATCAATTGGCCGGCGGGATCGCACGCTACAGCACGGACACCGCCTGGCTCGTGCCGCATTTCGAAAAAATGCTCTACGATCAGGCGCAGGTCGCATCCGTCTACATCGAAGCCTATCGCGCGATCGGTGAACCCCGATTTGCCGAGACGGCGCGGGATATTCTCACGTACGTGCTCGACGATCTCCGCGCACCGGAAGGCGGATTCCATTGCAGCCGCGACGCCGACAGCGAACAGGGCGAAGGGCGCTACTACGTCTGGTCGCGCGACGAGATTATCGAAACGCTCGGGCAGGAACTCGGCGAGCTGATCTGCCATTATTACAACGTCACCGCGCAAGGCCAGTGGGAAGGTCACAATATCCTCCACGTGCCCGTGCCGCTCGAGCGGTTCGCAAAAGACTTCGGGATCGGTATCGACGATTTCCGCGCGAAGCTCGACGACGCACGGCGACGGTTGCTCGAACGGCGGTCCCAGCGCACGCCGCCCGCCCTCGACGACAAGATCGTCACCGAATGGAACGGGCTGATGATCGGCGCGTTCGCGCGCGGCGGGCGCTACTTGCGGGAGACGCGCTTCACCGAGACGGCCCGCCAGGCTGCCGAATTCATTCTGGGCACCCTGTGCAAAGAGGATCGACTATATCGCACGTGGTCCCAGGGGCGATTCCACACGTACGGTTTTCTGAGGGATTACGCGTGCCTGGTGGAAGGGCTGCTCGACCTCTACGGCGCGACCTGGGAGCCGCGTTGGCTTTCCGAGGCGGTGCGATGGTCCGAGCGGATGGTCGCGCACTTTCAGGACAGCGCGTCCGGAGCGTTCTTCCTGACAGCCGACGATGCCGAAACGGTGCTTGTCCGGCTGCCCGACACCCAGGACGGGGCTGTGCCGTCCGGGTCGTCGGTGGCCATCCTGAATCTGTTGCGTCTCGGATGGATGCTGGACCGCGAGGATTTCCATGCGTCCGCCTACCGCGCGATCCAGGCGATCTCCGGGCGTGCTGCGAGCTCACCTTTCGGGGCCGAACGCTTTCTGGCAGCGGTCGCCTTCGCCCAGGCCGACCCGGGACAGATCGTCGTGGCCGGGCCACGCGAGGATCCGCGGACACGCCAACTGCTGGAAACGATGGAACGGCTCTACGATCCATTTCGCGTCGAAATGCTCCGAAATACGGGCGATTCCGACGCATTGGACCGTTTGGCTCCATGGCTTGCGGACAAAATGCCGCTCGAAGGCCGACCGGCGGGCTATGTATGCCGCGGCCGAACCTGTCAGAAGCCGGTGACCGAACCCGATGCACTCTGCGAGCAATTGACCGCACCACGCAACGGCATTTCACCTTCGGCGTGACGACACTTCAAGCAGCGCCCTTCGCGCTCCGATGAGACATGAGGGGTGCGTACCGTTCCTGTTGCAAAGGTGGCCGGATCGGTGGGCGACGATTCCAACAGCATTTTTTTCGGACCAACGCGGGAGGACCGATGAACGTCAAACCGACCTGGATGAAAAATGTGGCTGCGGCGCGCGAGACTGAGCCGATGGACAGGGCCGTCGCGGATGATGCGACCGCGCGGATGCCGGTTACCGGCATGAGTGATTCAAGGCGCGCAACGGAAGGGTCTTTCCGCCCCGCTCCGCCGCAGAGCCTGACAGAGGCCGGGCTTACCGAAACGATGGTCGAGGCCATCATCCTCAAGTACCTTCAGACGGCCGGTTCCGCGACGGGTGCGCGGATCGCC
>PWPN01000148.1 GCA_003557125.1 Phycisphaerae bacterium
CGAACCTGAACGCCTACGTCGGGCTCTGGCAGCCGATGACCAGCGCCGCGTTCATCCACGGCCGTATGAATGAATTCGTGGACAAGGGGCTCCAGGGGCTCATCGGATATTCCGTGCCGCGTATCTACTACTGCTGGTTCAATACGGAGGGTGCAGCCGAGTGGACCTGGAACGCCAAGGGCCGATCGGTCCGCGAGTTCGCCCTGTCTTATGCCGTGCGCGAAGGGTTCGACGACCCCGAACTGTTCGCGGACTGGGCTGTGACGATCGGCCCGGTGTCGTGGCGGGTTTACGGCTCGCACTTCGTGGCCGGCGAGACGCGCCCGCAGCCCGGCAGGATGGCCGACCTGGCCCGCAAGGGCGAACTGCCCGAACTCGGCAGCGTTTTCTGGGATCTCTACTCGATCCCGTTCGGCGATTTTCCGACCGTCGAGGTGATCGATGAGAACGTCGAGCAGGCGGCCAAGGCCCTGGAACTGGCGCGGCGCCTCGACAGCCCCGAGCACCTTCATGAGAGTTACGTCATCGACGGCTTCGTGAGAGCGATCCGGGCGCTGGCGGGCATCAAAGAAACGGTGACAGCCGATGGCGTGACCGATGAAGCCGAAGCGCGCAAGTGGTTCCTCGCCTATGTGGCGGCACTCGAGCAGGCGCGCGAAAGCGTGCCGCAGTGGGAGCAGGCGCTGCCCGGCAAGCCCGAAAACGAGGTCCTGACCGGCCCGCTGGTCAAGGTGCTCACCGAAATGATCGACGGCATGAAGGAGACAGCCTCGGCGGTCGGCGTTTCGCTCGACTGACCCGACGCACGACGCACTGACGCGTAAAACCGAAAGCCCTCGGCACGCCTGCCGGGGGCTTTTTTTCGCTCATGGAGATATCGCCTTGACCGGGTGCGTTGCTGTTTTCATACGCGATCCATCGCGAAGACGACTTTCAGCGCTTCGCCCGATGCCGCGACGCGAAAGGCTTCGGCGTAGTCTTCGAGGGCGAACCGATGCGTAATCAGCGGGGCCGGATCGAGTCGGCCTCGGGCGATGAGTTCAAGGGCCTCGGCGTAATCGCGCCGCCGCGATTCGGATGCCCCGAACAGGCGAATCTGCTTGTAGTGGATGAGGTTCGGGTCGATCGTGACGGTGCCGTCGACGGGAAACCCTGCAAACAGACTGACTCGGCCGCACGGGCGCACCGCACGCAGGGCGGTGGGCAGCAACGCGGGGACGCCCACAGCCACGATGGCTGCATCGAACGCATCGTCCGCATCGAACGCCTCGGGCGTTACAACCTCGTCGGCACCGAAACGGCGGGCGCATTCGCGTCGTTCGGCACGCGGTTCGACGATTGTGACGTGACCGATCGGCCAACCATCCCCCGCCCGCGCGAGAAGCAGGTGCAGCAAGCCGATCGGCCCGGCACCGAAGATGACAATAAATTGTCGCTCATCATGATGCGGGCGCCCGTCTTCGGCCCGCAGGCCCATCTCGTGATGGCCGTTGAGGCAGCAGGCCAGGGGTTCGATGAGCGAGGCGACTTCGAGCGGCACAGCCTCGGGCAGTTTGAAGAGGTTGCCGCGACGCACCGCATGGGCCGGTATCCGCATGTACTCGGCCAAGGCCCCGTCGGTCTGGTAGCCGAGCGTGATGCGCGTCCGGCAGAGGTTCTCGCGATCCGCCCGGCAGAATGCGCATCGGCCGCAGGAGACGACGACGCAGATCCCGACGCGGTCGCCCTCGACGTATCCGTCCACGTCCTGCCCGACGGCTGCCACGGTGCCGGCCGCCTCATGGCCGATCGGATGGCCCGTCCGCACGTCGCGCGTCTTGGTGCCGGCCACGATCCGCAGATCGGTCCCGCACAGGGCTGCCCGGCGGACGCGCACGATCACCTCGCCCGGGCCCGGTTCGGGCCGTTCGATGTCAGCCAGCCGCAGTCGCCCGGGGCCTTCGAAAATCAGTGCTCGCATGGGAATCCCGTTGTCAGGCGCGTCCATCAGCTGAAGCGTAGGGGGGGTGCGTTTCCATCGCAAGCCGACCGTCCGAAGAAGTTCCGCTTATTCGACCATCTTTCGGATGCGATCTTAAGTGCGGCAGCCAATCAGCCGACGGATGGATCAGAGCCGTTCCGTAACCGCGTCGGGCCCTTCTGCGACGGGACAGGGCGCCAGGCGCGGACACTTTCTACGGCAGGACTCAATTCGTGGCCTCACCGCGCGTTCAACTCGTCATCGACCGGGGCGCGACCCCGCCCAAGTCGCTTCATGCAGCCTTGCGGCGCGTCAACGCCTGCGTCTCGATGCGGTCCTTCGACAAGGCGTTGGCTGTCGGCGTCTCCGAGTCGGCCGACGTGTGCGTCGTATTGCCGTCCGCGGAACGATCCGCCGAGGTGATCGACCGCTTCGTCGCCTCGACTTCGGACCGGGCCTGCGCGACGCTCGTGCTCCCGTCCGTATCGCGTTCGAACGGTACGCCCGTCAGCCGGGCGACGGACCCGGCTGTGCCCGGCGGCGTTTCGAAGGCTCCCCGTCCCGCCAGGATCAGCGCCGACGAGTTGGCCGGCCGAATCCGCGCGCTCTGCGAGATTCGCCATCCGCTCCGCAAGATGCGCGACGAGCTCGATCAGCTCAAAAGGGGCGGCGCCGTCCCGGAACCGTCCCCGGAGATGGACGAGCAGATTCGACTGGCCAGCCAGATCCAGGACGACCTGCTGCCGGTCCCGATGGCCGATACCGTGCCGTTGTCGATCACGTCGCTTTACGTGCCGGCCGACTTCGTCAGCGGGGACACCTTCGACATTGCCCGGCTCGACGCGCGGCATTTCAGTTTCTCGATTGCCGATGCGACCGGTCACGGGTTGCCGGCTGCGATGCTCGCCCTGACCGTGCGTCACGCACTCCGCGGCAAACAGGCTCTCGACGGAGCGAGCCGTATCGTCGAGCCCGAAGAGGTACTGACCCGCCTCAACGCCGAGCTCTGCGCTTCCAATCTCCGTCAATGCCAGTTCGTCACAGCCCTGCACGCGGTGTTCGATCGACACAGTGCGACAATGCGCTGGGCGCGCGGCGGGGTGCCCTATCCGATCCTGGTCCGTCCGGGCCAAGCTCCGCGTCTCCTGCGGACGGAGGGCGGGTTGCTCGGCGCGATCGAGCACATGTCCTTCGAAACGGCTGAGCATACGATGGAGGCCGGCGACCTGCTGCTGTTCTATACCGACGGGCTGGAAGCGCTGCTCCTGGGCAGACACACCCCGCGCGGTGGAGACGCGCTGCTCGACACGGACTGGAG
>PWPN01000086.1 GCA_003557125.1 Phycisphaerae bacterium
CGACGGCAAACCCATCGAGGGCACGTTCCGCTCCCACCAGGTGCCCATGGGCAAAATGAACCAGCCCGGTCACGTCAAGATTCTCGAAAAATGGATGAAAAGCTACCGACCGCAGGAACTCTTCGATGCGCAGGGCCGACTCGTCGAGGAACTGGCCGAGCTGGCGCCCCGCGGCGATCGACGGATGGGGTCCAACCCGCATACCAACGGCGGCGTGCTCTTGCGCGGACTGCGGATGCCGGACTTCCGGGACTATGCGGTCGAAGTCCCCGCACCGGGCGAGGTCGAGGTCGAGGGGCCGCGCGTCATGGGGACGTTCCTGCGGGATGTCATGAAAATGAATATGAAGGCCCGCAATTTCCGGATCTTCGGGCCGGACGAAACGAGCTCGAACCGCTGGGACGCGCTCTTCGAAGTGACCGGGCGAACGTACCTCGATCCGATCGAGCCCGGCGACCAGGATCTCGCACCGGACGGCCGGGTCATGGAAATGCTCAGCGAGCACCAGTGTCAAGGCTGGCTCGAAGGCTACCTGCTGTCAGGTCGGCACGGGTTTTTCAACTGCTACGAAGCGTTCATCCACATCATCGGCTCGATGTTCAACCAGCACGCCAAGTGGCTCAAGGTGACGCGCGAGATCTCCTGGCGGCGCCCCATCGCCTCGCTGAACTACCTGCTCAGCTCGCACGTCTGGCGGCAGGACCACAACGGATTCAGCCATCAGGACCCGGGCTTCATCGATCTCGTCGTCAACAAGAAGGCCGAGATCATCCGCGTCTATCTGCCGCCCGACGCCAACACGCTGCTGTCGGTCACGGACCATTGCCTGCGGAGCCGGCACTACGTGAACGTCATCGTCGCCGGCAAACAGCCCTCGCCGCAGTGGCTGACGATGGACCAGGCGATCAAGCATTGCACCGCCGGCGTCAGCATCTGGGGATGGGCCAGCAACGATCACGGCAGCGAACCGGACGTCGTGATGGCCTGCTGCGGCGACGTGCCGACGCAAGAGACGCTGGCAGCCGTCGATTTTCTCCGCCGGCATCTGCCCGACGTCAAGGTCCGCGTCGTCAACGTGGTCGATCTGATGAAGCTCCAGCCGCCGACCGAGCACCCCAACGGCCTGAGCGATGCGGACTTCGACGCGCTCTTTACGCGCGACAAGCCGATCATCTTCGCCTTCCACGGCTATCCCTGGATCATCCATCGGCTGACGTACCGGCGAACGAACCACGACAACATGCACGTCCGCGGCTACAAAGAAGAGGGAACGACAACCACGCCCTTCGACATGGCTGTGCTGAACGACATCGACCGGTACCACCTTGTCGGCGACGTGATCGACCGCGTGCCGCGACTCGGACCCACAGCCGCCTACACGAAACAGGAGCTCCGCGACAAGCTCATCGACCACAAGCAATACATTCACAAGTACGGCGACGAGATGCCCGAGGTCAAAAACTGGAAATGGGGCCAGGAAGATAGCACTCCCAAACGGAAGCCGAAACGAACCGCGAAACGGCGTGCGAGCAAGGATAAGTAAGCGTCGTTTCCCCCCTTACAAAGGGGGGACCAAAGGGGGGTTCTTGTAGCGTCCGCCCCCCGTGGCGGACGTTCTCGAATCACAAGCCGACGGGCGAGACGCCCGTACCACCCTGGATCACACACATTCGACGGGCGAGACGCCCGTACCACCCTGGATCACACACATTCGACGGGCGAGACGCCCGTACCACCCTGACATCGTCTTTCCCCCCTTTACCAAGGGGGGATCAAGGGGGTTCTGCATAAACCGTTACACACTGACTGACGTGATCTAAGCTTCATCCGGCTCGGCTGTGACTGTCAGGGCGCAACTGGCGAATTGTTCGACGTAAAGCTCCGCCCGCTCTTTGTGGGTGACCAGCAGTAAAGCGACACCTTTTTCATGCGCTTCGAGCGTCCGCAAGAGCGCTTGCTGCTTTGTCAAAGCAGTCAGCTTGCGAATCACCTGCACGACGTCCTCGAAGACGTTGACGTCATCGTTGTGCAGCATGACCTTCCAAGGCCGCATCGGCTGAGGAGGTTTTTTTCTCGGACGGGGCGATGCTTTCTTCTCGTCGGCCACAGCCGTCTGGTTTGTTTGGTCGGTGCGTTCCTGATCGTCCGCCATGACATACTCCCGTTCAAATAGATGGCCGATCCGGTCTCGCTTTGGGGCATGTATCCTTTGGAATGATGAACTCGCAACGACAAAGAGATATGTTCCACGTCCTTCTCGAATTATTTTTATTATAGGAGCGCTCCACGGCGATCCTATCCCCCATCGGCCTCATCGGCAAATGGACCTCATCCCTGGGCTGACGACATGCACGCATCCGCGGGCGATTCCGCCTCCAGGGGCCTCGACCGCCCATGGGAAGGCTCAATCCGTCGGCCAATCGCCCGTAAAAATCTCGACCGCAGGCCCGGTCATGAAGACGTGATCGTTCGACGCGTTCCATTCGAGCAACAATCGGCCGCCTGGCAGATGCGTCGTGATCGCTCGGCCTGTCCGCCCGGTCAGCACACCGGCCACGCACACAGCCGCCGCTCCCGTCCCGCACGCCTGCGTCGCACCGCTGCCGCGCTCCCACGTAAGGACCGTCACCTCTTCGGCCCCCTGCACCTGCACGAAATGGACGTTGACGCGTTCGGGAAACAGAGGATCGGTTTCGATGCGTCGCCCTTCGACAGCCAGCAGCCCGCCTTCGGCACCGCCGTCCCCCCGCAGCACATCGAGCGGAACGCCGAAGATGACCGCGTGCGGGTTGCCCATCGACAGGCAGGTCATCGTCGCATCGCAGTCGCGGACCCGGATCGGCCGATCGATCATCTGTTCGGCTGACAGTTGAACGGGCAGATCCTCGGGGTTGAACCGTGGCGCGCCCAGGTCCACGCGCGCCGCCTCGACAACGGGACCGTCCAGGTAGAGATCGACCACGAGCACGCCTGCATCCGTCTCGATTCCCATCGGGTTGGACCGCGCCAGGCCGTGCTCGTAAAGATACTTGGCGGCACAGCGTATCCCGTTGCCGCACATCTGCGCGCGCGATCCGTCGAGGTTATAGATCTCCATGCGCGCGTCGGCTGTCTGCGAAGGATACAGCAGAATAAGCCCATCGCTGCCCACGCCCGTATTTCGATCGCTCATCGCGCGGGCCAGCGCGGGCGCGTCGCCCACCATCCGTCCGAAACAGTCCACGAACAGGTAGCAATTCCCCAGGCCATGCATTTTCGTAAACTGCACGTGCTTC
>PWPN01000245.1 GCA_003557125.1 Phycisphaerae bacterium
CGGGAAAGATTCGGGCAAATGTCGCGATGGCAGATGGGTTGGACGGGGGCATCGGTTGACCAATTCTTAGACAAGGGAGACAATAAGTCGACTGTAAACGCTGGGGCCGTGACCTGTCAATATCTCTTGCTGTGAGCGTACTGCCCATGGCGATCCCTCTGCTCATCGATACGGATATGGGCGTGGACGACGCGGTCGCTGTGGCGTGGGCGCTGGCGTCCGGAAACGAAGCGCGCATCGTCGGCATGACGAGCGTGGAGGGCAACGTTTCCCTCGCACAAGCGACCGCCAACATCGCGCGTTGGCTGGCCGGCCTGGGTGTCGCGGAGATGCCCCCGATCGGCCAGGGGCTGTCTCAAACGGGTCGCGACATGCCCATGGCTTCGCATGTCTTCGGCGACGACGGCCTGGGCGGCGTGGATCTGCCGGACCCGACGGATTTTCACCCGACCGATTTCCGGAGCATATACGGCCAGGCCATCGAAGCGCACGGGCGGGACTTGACGATCCTGGCGATCGGCCCGCTGACGAACCTGGCCGCCCTGCTCGACGAGACGCCCGAGTTGCTCGCACGGGTCGGCCGAATCGTCGTCATGGGCGGCGCGGTCTGGTGCAAGGGCAACATCACGCCCCACGCGGAGTTCAACTTCTATCGTGATCCGGCGGCGGCAGCAGCAGTGCTGAGCGCCGGTCTCCCCGTGTCCGTTGTCCCGCTCGACGTGACGTGCCAGGTGCTCCTGGACGAGTCGCACCTCGCGCATCTGGCGCGGAGCCGGGCCGCACGCGGCGAGTTGCTGGCACGGCTCATCCGTTACCCGCTGGTGCGCGAAGCCGACGGCGGATGCGGGCAGTTCCAGGTACACGATGCGACTGCACTCGGGGTGATCCTGCGGCCCGCGCATTTCCTGCGGGCCGCCATGGGACTGGACGTCGTCACGGAGGGATCCGAGGCTGGGGCAAGCCGTCCGCGCGTCGCCAAAGACAAATCCCGCCAGGTCAACGTGGTCATCTCCGTCAATGCGGCCGATCTGCTCGAAGATATGCTCGAATCACTCTGCGACGAAAAGTTCGTCGTGTAAGCGATGTTCCCATGCAGCGTCCCCGGAGACCGCAATCGTCGGAGTTGGCTCCCTCACTTAGTAGACAGGAACAGAGACCGTCATGTTCGATCGGCTTGACGATACGATCGTCGCGATATCTTCGGCCCCGGGAGCAAGTCCGCGCGGAATCATCCGGTTGAGCGGCCCGGACGCTTATGCTCTGGCAGGGCGTGTGTTCCAATCCGGCGACGGCAGCGTTCCTGCCCACGCCCAAGCGCGGCGCCGGCTGGCAGGCTGTGTCTCGATCGATGCGGAGACGTCGGTGCCTGCCGAAGCGTACTGCTTCCGTGCCCCGGCCAGCTACACGCGCCAGGATCTCATCGAGCTGCATACGATCGGGGCGATTCCGATCCTGGCGTTGCTTCTGGAAAAACTCACGGCACTGGGTGCCCGGCCGGCCGAGCCGGGAGAGTTCACCGCGCGCGCCTTTTTCTCCGGCGCGATGGATCTCACATGCGTCGAAGGGGTGGCAGCCATGATCGCCTCGCACAACGACGCGCAGCTCCGCGCGTCGCATGCGATGCTGCACGGCCGACTCAGTCGTACGAGTTCGACCCTCCGCGCGGAACTGGCCGACGTGCTCGCGCGCGTCGAGGCGGACATCGACTTTGCCGAAGAACCGATCGACTTCCTCGACCTGCCCAGCGTGTCCTGCGTCGTGGATGCAGCCGTCGCGACCCTTTCGGCCCTCGTTGACGATGCCCCTTCCGTCGAACAGCTCGAGACGCTGCCGACCGTGATGCTGACTGGCCTGGCCAATGCGGGAAAAAGCACGCTATTCAACCGATTGACGGGTATGGACCGCGTGATCGCCTCGGCGGTGGCCGGCACGACCCGCGATATCATTTCCTCACCCCTGAAACTGGCGGACGGCCAAGTGACTCTTCTGGACAGCGCGGGTCTGTCCGTGTCGACAGCCGATACGCTCGAGGGTCGCGCCGAACAACTCGCCCGTGACCGACTGGCCTCGGCGGAGGTCGTCGTCCTCGTCGCCGATGTGAATACCCCCATTGTCGACGCGCTCGCACCGTTTGAAAATCTGCCGGTCGACCGCCCCTGGTGCGTCGCCGTCAATAAAACCGACACCGTCGCGTCCTCCGACGTGTCCCGCTGGATCGACGGCTCCGGGATCCCCGTCAAGGCTATCCCGGTCTGTGCCCTTACCGGCAAGGGTATGGAAACTCTCCTGGCACACCTCAACGATCTCGTGTTCACTCGAGCGGATCGCGTCCCGACGGATCGGCTCGCGCTGTCGAACCGTCAACGGCAAGCGCTGCATGAAGCGCTGCACGCATTGAGCGCGGCTCGGCAATGGTGCGTGCACGCGGACGCGACCCATGCCCAGACCGAGCTGTTGGCTGTCCATCTTCACGAAGCGATCGACGCGTTGTGCGTGCTCGAAGGTCGGCTCACGACCGATGAACTGCTCGATCGCATTTTCTCTCGCTTTTGCATCGGCAAGTGAAAAAGTCAAGTGAGCACATGTTTATGGTCGATATAGAGTTGTGGCGCGTAAAAGGAATTTGCGCGCCGGTTTTCGAGCTGTCGGCCATGAAAGGATTCATCGCGTACCGACAGCGAAAAGGTTAACATGCTAGGAGATTCGAATGGCCAAGAAACGCAAGAAAGCTGCTCCGAAGAAGGCGACCAAGAAGAAAGTGACCAAGAAGAAAGCCGGGCGGAAGGCCGCCAAGAAGAAAGTCACTAAGAAGAAAGTCGTTCGCAAGAAGAAGTGATTCTTTTCCGAGCAGCGGTAAGTTGGAAGGTGCCCACGCCACGGCGGCACCTTCTTTTTTTGCGCCGGTTTTGCCCGGGGGTTCGTGCGACGGGCAGGGGGGACTGCGGACACGTTCCGCTCGGAGGGATGGCGTCACCGCGTTCTCCCGAAGCCCTCGACAAGGCTGTTGCCCGGAAATTGGAGAAGAGCCCCCCTGCCCGATACAATTCCCGAGGATGGGAGACTGAGTCGCCCGCTCGCGTCCGGTGGGGCCTTGGGCGTCGGCGAAGCCATCGGTGGCAGCCTGCCCGTCAGACGGTGCGGCCGAGACGTCCCAGTCAACTGAAAACGCCATAGCCATGGGCAAACAGACCCGAAAACGTACACGGCACATCAAGGTCGTGGGCCCGCGGAACCGCAATCGCCGTCCGTGGGGTCGCTGGCCGGACGAGA
>PWPN01000373.1 GCA_003557125.1 Phycisphaerae bacterium
GAGCCAGCCGACCGTCGCGGCTGTGAACTTTCGTCGGCCCATGCGCGATGCGTCATCTGCCGTCGCAGCCGATTCCGTCCCAGCCGACACGGTTCCCGCCGACACTTGCGTTTCGGTCGTTTCGGAGGCGTATGGGGTGAAGGGACCGGATGGATCGTTTTCGATCGGGACAGCCTGCGTCGTTTGCCGGGTGATTCGGATCGCGCTGACGGGGCAGGAGGTGGCCGCCTGCTCGATCGCGCCGCGGTGGGCTTCGAGAAATTCCGGTGCCTGCGCCTGCGGCTTGAGACGGCAACCGTCGCGGGTCTGAACGAAGACGGATGGGCAGATCGTCTGGCAGATGTCGCAGGCGATGCATGCGGGGTCGATCGTGACGCGGATCGAATCTTTGTGCGGTCCCATGGTAAGGGCCATTATACGGGGTCGCCTGCCGATCGCACGACCGGCTCGGCTTTCCGGCAAAGAAGAACATGTGCTGAGAAAGGCGAATAGCGGCTCAGGACGCAAGCGGCTAACCCGATGCGCAGGCGACGCGGACGCGGTCGCGGTAGGCCGAGTGGAGTCTGTGCGTCACCGGCCCCGGCTTTTCGTCCGCGATCGGATGGCGCTCGACGCGGGTCACCGGCATGAGTTCCATGATGGCGTTGGTCAGGAAAACCTCGTCGGCCTCGAGCAGATCCTTGAGCGTGCAGGGGCTCTCGTCGATCGGCAGCGTGTCCGCGCGCGCAAGCTCGAGCACGAGCGCCCGCGTTACGCCGGGCAGCGCCGGGGTGTCGAGAGGGGGCGTGCGGAGCATGCCGTCCTTGACGAAAAACACGTTGCTGATGCTGCCTTCCGCGAGCCAGCCTTCCGGCGTGAACCACAGCGCTTCGCCGCAACCGCGTTCCTGGGCAGCGCGCAAGGCCAACAGACGCGGCAGGTAGCTGGTCGTCTTATGCCCGGCCGACGGGTCGTAACGCGATTGGCGGTACGTATCGCACACATAGGTCGTCATACCTTTGTCATAGAGCTCCTGCGGATGCCCCGCTGTCACGTCGGCGGCCACCAGGAGCGTGGGGCCTTCCTCTGCATTCTGGGGGGAGGGCGGCGTCACGGTGAACCGGATACGCGCATCGGTCAGGTTGTTGGCAGCCAGCACCTGCGCGACAGCCGACGGAACCTGAGCGATAGCCTCGGATACCGGCATGTTGAGTGTCTCGGCCGAGCGTGTCGCACGCGCGATGTGCGCATCGAGCATGAATGGCCGACCGTGATAGGCGCGCAACGTCTCGAAGATTCCCACCCCGTGCAGAAACGCCGGGTTCGTGATCGATACCGTCGCCTGCGTGCTTTCGAGGAGCCGTCCGTCCAGAAAAACGTGCGTACTCATGATGTCTCCCTGCCGGTCGCGCAGGGGTCCGGCGCCGGCGCGTGGACTGCCCGTACCGCTCGCCGCATGCCCAGTGCCTTGGCGACGGTCTCTTCGTATTCGTCCGCGGGTCGCGAGTCGGCGACGATCCCGCCGCCCGCGTAAAGATGGATGTCCGGCCCGGCGGCGATGAGCGTGCGGATCGCGATGTTGAACATGGCAGAGCCGTCGAGCCCGATGCAGCCGATCGCGCCCGTATAGATCGAACGGACCGTCGGTTCGAGCGCGTCGATGATCTCCATCGCGCGCACTTTCGGTGCGCCCGTGATCGAACCGCCCGGAAAAGACGCGCGGAGCAGATCGACGATGTCGCGGCCCGGCTCGAGTTCCCCCACGACGTCGGCCACGAGATGGTGGACCGTCGGGTGCGTTTCGAGCGCGAAGGGGGCGGCCGGGGAATCCTGCGGCGCGACCACCCGCACGCTGCCGTAGCGGCAGACCCGCCCGAGGTCGTTGCGTTCGAGGTCCACGATCATGGCCAACTCGGCCCGGTCCTTCGCGCTGGAAGCCAACTCGTCGCGCCGTGCGGCATCGACGGCCGATTCGCTGCTGGCCGGTCGAGTGCCCTTGATCGGACGGGTCAGAACCCGACCGTCCCGCACGCTTAAAAACAGCTCGGGCGAACTGCTGAGGATCGCGCAACGGCGCTCCGCCTCGTCCCACTGAAGAAAGGCTGCGTACGCGGCCGGGTTCGTCCGTCGCAGCCGCAGATAGGTCGTGACGGGCGGCTCGCGGAGCGGGAAGCTCTCACGGCGGGCGAGGTTGACCTGAAAAATGTCGCCGGCTGCGATGTGCTCGATCGCCCGTTCCACGATCCGTTCGTACTGTAACCGCGTCATGTTCCGGTGCGGTTCCTCGGGTGCGGGCGGTGGAGGGACATCGGGCGATCCGCGTTCCGCTGCCGCCAGGATCTTTTGCCACAAGGCCAAGCGCTGATCCGGCGAGGGACGCTGACCGGAGGCTTCATGCGTCCCTGGAAATTCCGCGGCCACGAGCGTCCAGTCGCCGCTCTGCGCGTCGTGGATGGCGACCGAGTCGTAAAGGGCAAAGCGTGCCACGGGCAGGGCGAGGTCGTCGACCGTGGTCGCGGGCAGCGTTTCGATGAATCGCCCCGCTTCGTAGGCGAAATAGCCGATCCAGCCGCAGGGGAAGGCGTGGACGGCTGGGGGGACAGGCGATGTCGGCCAAACGCATCGGCCCTCGGTTGCCCTGAGGGCGGCGCCGAGCCCCGTAAAAGGATCCTCCCCACCGTGCTGCCAGGCGAGCATCCGGACCGGATCGAAGGCTGCGATGGTGAATCTCCCGCGTCCGGGCGCGGTGTCGGCACTGTCCAGGACGACCGGGGCGGGCCGCTCGGCCAATTGGCCGATGACGCCTTCGAGTCCGGGGCGCGCCCGGCCGGGCTGTGCATGGATCGCGATGGGTGGATGCATTGGTTCTCGTTCTGTCGTCCCGTGCCGCCGTGGCCGGTTCGAACCGTCGCGTGGCCCGCTCCGGGATCGCTCGGCTTACGCGGCAAGTATACCCGATGGAGCGCCCGGTGCGCGGGTGTCGAACGCTCGGGAGACCGTGCGGTTTTTCGTTGACAGTAATAAGGCTGCGGGTTACCTTCCAGAGTAACGGCACCTTACCTGTCCTGGCGCGGGGGCTCCGTTCGGCGCGGATGATCGAAGGCCTGGTAACGCAGGTAAGGCTAAGCCGCCATTCTAAGGCGATGCAGTTCTACGCTGGCGCCGGGAAAAAGGCCTCCGCTCGACCCAGGCCCTGCACGGGTGACCCGATGGATCGGGTCCGCCGGTGAGTGCGGGCACTCTCTTAGACGAGGGATGAGCACATGAACGCGTACCGACGAC
>PWPN01000210.1 GCA_003557125.1 Phycisphaerae bacterium
ACCACCCTTGATATTGCGATGAATGCATCGGGTCGAGACGGGCAAGATGCCCGTACCACCCTTGATATTGCGATGAATGCATCGGGTCGAGACGGGCAAGATGCCCGTACCCTGATAGGAAATGATAGCCCGTAGCACCCTGATATGGAGTGATGCTGTAACCCCTGGGTGCTGCACCACTGGGTGCTGGAGCGAGGGAGATCGTGATGAAGCTGCCGGCGTTGTCATCGCCTGAATGGTATTCGGGCCTGTACGTGTTCGATTTCGGCCACCAGGTGGCTGTGGGGTATACGGCCGACGAGATTGCGGTGCTGCTCGAATCCGAGCGGTTCGCGGACGGCAAGGTCTACCGCATCCACCGCGCGCTGCCGGACGGGACGCTCGAACTGAAGGGCGTGGCGCCCGCAACGTTCCAGCGCGAGGACGGTTTTTTATTTTACCGTGCGGATTCGGCGGCTGCGGCTGCGGATTTCCGAACGTTGGCCGAGCGGGCTGACGGCACGCCTCCGCCTTGCCGTGCGAAGGTCCATCTTGCGCGGATCGCGGGGGCGAGCTATCCGGAGCTGACGGCCTTGATCTTTCCGGCCGAGTATGCGCACGACATGGCCGGCTGGCTCGATCGGATCGGGTTCGACGGGGGCGATTTCGTCGAGGGCGGGCCGAGCCAGGTGACCGGCTACGCCGAGTCGGGCGCGACCGTGCTCGAGCGGGCCCAGTTGTGGCCGACGGGCAACATGACGCGGTCGGCGGAAGAGGTCTTGGCCTCGGTCGATCAGGCGGTCCAGAGGGTGCCGGCATGACGGTGACGCGGAGACGGTGGCTTGCGTTTCTGTTCGAATGGGCTGTGCGCGTGAAGCGCGACCGCCCCGACGCTGACGAAGCCCGTCGGCGGATGGAGGCGATGTCCTTCGAGACGGACACGCGCCGGCTCAACGTGCGGTGGACGCAACTGCTGCGCGAGCGGATGCGGCGGCGATGGCTGAAGTTGAAGCGATGAGGGTCGTGCATCGGTGCGATCACGGTACGTCCCCGGCCTGGCCAGGCCGGGGCTTTCGGGACGGGTTGGCGTAAAAAGGGCGGTCGGAGCGCATGAGTTTGCGCGGTATGGTTTTCAAGGCAGCATGCAAAGGGTGTGATTCATGGCCAAAAGCTACGGTTTCGGAGTCATCGGCGCGGGGATGATCGGTAATTTTCACGCGGACGCGATCAAGCAGTTATCCAACGGCAAGCTGGTGGCTGTGTGCGACAACACACCGGGTACGGCAGAGACATTTGCCGAGAAGCATGGCTGCCAGGCGGAGGTCGATGTCGAAAAATTCCTGTCGCGCGACGATATCGACGTCGTGACGATCTGCACGCCGAGCGGCACGCACGCGGACCTGGCCATCGCCGCGGCCAAGCACGGCAAGCACTGCATCGCCGAAAAGCCGCTCGACATCACGCTCGAGAAGATCGACGCCGCGATCGAGGCGCACGAGAAAGCCGGCACGAAGCTCGGCGGCGTCTTCAACGTGCGGTTCATGCCGACGGCCCGGCTGTTCAAGAAAGCGGTCGACGAGGGGCGGTTCGGCAAGCTGACGTTCGGGATGGCCTATGGCCCGTGGTGGCGGGACCAGGACTATTACGACAAGGGCGGATGGCGCGGCACGTGGAAGCTCGACGGCGGCGGCGCGCTGATGAACCAGGGGATCCACACGATCGACCTGCTGCAGTGGCTCATGGGGCCGATCAAGCGGGTCGAGGCGATGATGGCCACGATCGCCCACGAACGCATCGAGGTCGAGGACACGGGCGTCGCGGCCCTTGAATTCGCCAACGGGGCCCTGGGCACGATCGCCTGCACGACGAGCATGTGGCCGGGCCACTTCCGGATCGTCGAGGTCTCGGGGACCGACGGCACGGTCGCGATGGCCGACCAGAATTTCTTCTTCTGGCAGTTCCGCCAGCAGCAGGCGCAAGACGAGGAGGTCCTCAAGAATTACCTCGAGTTCCCGGCCGTCTCGATGGGCGCGTCGAACCCGTCGGCCGGCATGACCGCAGACGGTCACCGCGACAACTTCGCATCGTTCCTGGCCGCGGTGGATGCGAACCGCCGTCCGGAGATCGACGGCACCGAGGCCCGCAAGGCGGTCGAGATCATCCTGGCTGTCTACGAATCGGCCCGCACGCGCAAGGTCGTCGAAATCGGCGGGTGAGTGCTTGAGTTCATGTCCAGGAGCAGGACTTGCTGATGGTCCGAAAGGTCCTTACGGGTGTGATCGCGGTGGCGGCCGTATCCGCCATCGCGTGGATCGGGCGGGGCGGTTCCGAGCCGGACGTCGATTTCCGGTTCATCAACCGGGCCAGCAACCACACGCTCGATCCGGCCCGGATGAGTTACATCCAGGACATACAAGCAGCTACCGCCTTGTGGGAGGGTCTCACCTGGCTCGACCCGCGCACGAGCGAGCCGATCGAGGGCGTCGCGTATCTGCCGCCGGAGTACAGCGACGACCGGTTGACGGCCCGTTTCACGTTGCGTCCGGAGGCGCGCTGGTCGAACGGCGATCCGGTCACGGCCGACGACTTCGTGCGGGGCTGGCGACGGGCGATCGAGCCGGGCACCGCCGACGCCTACGCCGAGCTGATCGCACATCACATCGAAGGTGCGGACGCATATGCCGCATGGCGTACTGCGCACGTCAACCTGCTGACCGTGATCCGGTTGCTTCAGAACCGCTCGCCGATTCAGGGCGAACTGCTCGCCCAGACGCTCCGGCACGAGTCCGGCGCGCTCTTGGCCGACATGCTCGATAGGCCGTTGCCCGACCCGCCGCCGGGCGACCAGGACCCGTACTGGATCTCGCGTGCAGCCGAGCTGACGCGGCTCGATGTCGACTGGCGGACTCTCGGCGACGAGGTTCTCGATGCGCACATCGAGGCGATGGAGGAACGTTTCGCGCGGGTCGGAGTCCGGGCGCTTGGGCCGCACCTGCTCGAAGTGCGTCTCGTCCGGCCGACGCCCTATCTCCTCGACCTGACAGCCTTTTCGACCTACATGCCGATCCATGAAAGCATCGAGATTTTGCGCGAGCGCTACGAGGGTCGGCCGCTCAGCGCGATGGGCATCTGGGCGTGCGATCCGCAGTGGACCAAGCCGGACTACCACAAGGACGGCTATCCCGGCCTGATCACGAACGGGGCGTTCCGACTGGCCGACTGGCGCTTCAAAAGACGGCTCCTCCTCGAGGCGAACCCCTACTACTGGGGCCGTGACCGCGTCCGATCGCAGACGATCGAGGCTGTCGATATCGAGTATCGCAACACGGCTTTCATGCTCTATGAGCAGGGGCTCGTCGATATGATGATGAGCCTGACGATGGACTACACGCCGGAGCTCGTGACCCAGGCCGAGCAGGGTCTGCGTGACGACATCCATGCGATCCCGTCGTTCGGAACCTTCTACCTGCGGTTCAATTGCCGCCCGCGGCTCAACGACGGCAGCGTCAACCCGCTGGCCGACGTGCGGGTCCGCCAGGCGCTGGGCCGTGCGATCGATCGCCAGGCCCTTGTCGATCACGTCGTACGGCTGGGTAACCCGATCTCCGAAACGTTCGTCCCCGCCGGCCTGATCCCGGGCTACGAGAGCCCCGAAGGGCTTTCGTACGACCCCGAGGAAGCGCGTCGCCTGCTGGCTGAGGCGGGTTATCCGCAGGGGCAAGGCCTGCCCGTCATCGAGTACCTTTACAACACGGGCGCCCAGAACGAACCGATCGCCCAGGCCATCGAACGGATGTGGGTCCAGACGCTGGGGATCCGCGTCCAGCTCGTCGCCAAGGAAACCAAAGCGTTCGCCGAAGACCTCACCGCGCATCGCTTCATGACCGCCCGCAGCGGCTGGTTCGGCGACTACATGGACCCGACGACTTTCCTGGATCTGTGTCAGTCGGAAAACGGGCACAACATGTCCGGGTATACCGATGCGCACTATGACAGCCTGCTGGCCGAGGCCGGCCGAACGACCGACCCGCAGCGACGGCTCGCGCTGCTGTCCGAGGCGGAAGGGCACATGCTCATCCAGGCGCCGATCGTGCCGGTCTATACCTACGTGATGGTCTATGCATGGAGCCCCGACGTCGTGGGGCTCTATCCGAACCCGCGGAACTGGTTCCCCATGCAGTTCGTCGGACGCGCCGACGGGTCGACCGCACGGAGGGCGGGTTCATGAAGTACGTCCTCAAGCGACTGCTTCAGGCGATCCCCATCTTGTGGGTGATCTACACGATCACCTTTCTGATGGTCGTCACCGTGCCGGGGAATCCTTTTCAGCAGGCCGACCGGCAGATCCCCGAGGGCATTCAGCGCGCGCTCGAAGCGCGTTACGAGATCGACAACAACTGGCGCTACTACTGGCAGTTCCTGGCCGGCGCGGTGCGCCTCGACTTCGGCCCGAGCTTCCAGTACCGCGACTGGACGAACTCGCAGATCATCGCCGACGCGCTGCCCGTTTCGCTGACCTTGGGTTTGAGCGCGATGACGTTGGCCATCGTATTCGGGGTGCCCGCCGGCGTCCTCAGCGCCGTTCGGCGAAACTCGTGGCTCGACATGGGCACGCTCGTGCTCGTGCTCATCGGCGTGTCGCTTCCGACGTTCGTGACGGGAACGGTGCTGCTGCTTGCGTTTGCGATGTCATTATCCTGGCTGCCCGTCGGCGGATGGGGCCGACTCGACCAGATCGTGCTGCCGGCCTTGACCCTTTCGCTGCCGTTCATGGCCTACATCACGCGTCTGACCCGCCTCGGCATGCTCGACGTACTGGGCAGCGATTACATCCGCACAGCCAAGGCCAAGGGGATCGGGCGCCAGCGCGTCATCTGGAAGCACGCGTTGAAAAACGCCTTCCTTCCCGTGCTCAGCTTCCTCGGTCCCGCGTTCGCCCAGGCGATGACCGGCTCGTTCGTCGTCGAGAAACTCTTCAACGTGCCCGGCCTCGGCCAGCACTTCGTCAACAGCGTGCTCAATCTGGACCGCGGGCTCATCATGGCCACGGTGATGGTCTACTCGGCGCTCCTGGTCGGAATGAATCTTCTGGTCGACGTGCTCTATTCCACGGTCGATCCGCGCGTAAGGCTCAGCGAATGACTGACGCAGTCGGTAACATCACGTTGTACGAAGAGCCGGCCCTGCCCGCACGCGGCTCGCGCGCGTGGCAGCGGTTCCGACGCCATCGGCTCGCGATGGGCAGCGCGCTCTTCCTCGGGCTGCTGCTTTTCACGCTGCTGGCGACTTTGCCGTGGACGTCGACGCGCTATGACGCCCAGACGCTCGAGCTGAACCGCCATCCGCCGACCCTCGCGCACCCGGCCGGCTTCGACACGCTGGGCCGCGATCTGCTCGTGCGGTGCCTCTTCGGCGGGGTCATCAGCTTCAGCGTCGGGCTCGGGGCAGCGGGCTTGAGCGTGACCGTCGGCGTGCTCTGGGGCGCGATCGCCGCGCTGGCCGGCGGGCGCATCGACAACGCCATGATGCGGCTGGTCGATATCCTCTACGGCCTGCCCTACATCCTGCTGGTCATCCTGATGAAAGTCGCATTCGAGCAGCCCCTGACGTACCTGATCGGCGACCGGCAGATCGCCAGCATCGTGATCCTGTTCATCGCCATCGGTTCCGTAAGCTGGCTGACGATGGCGCGCGTTATCCGCGGGCAGGTGCTTTCCCTGCGAGAGACCGCCTTCGTCGAGGCGGCCCGGGCAGCCGGCGCCGGGTCGGGCACGATCCTCGTGCGCCACCTCCTGCCGAACCTCGTAGGCCCGATCGTCGTATATGCGACGCTGACCGTGCCGCAGGCGATCCTCCAGGAGTCATTTTTGAGCTTCCTGGGCATCGGAGTTGCGCCGCCCGTGCCGACGTGGGGGTCGCTCGCGGCCGAGGGGGTGGCAGCCATCAATACGGTGACGAGCTTCTGGTGGATTTTATTTTTTCCGTCGCTGTTCCTCGGCGTTACGCTCCTGGCGCTGAACTTCGTGGGCGACGGCCTGCGGGACGCCTTCGATCCGCGAACGGCCAATTGAGGTGGGTATGATCCGGGAACGTCCGACTGGGTACGCAAAAAGCAGTGCAGACAGCAGAACCGCGACCACGAGGGAGCGGAATGAAACCATCCGAGCCGCGACCGTGAGGGAGCGATGTAGCGGCCGTCCCCCCGTGGCGGCCGTCTTCCGGACAATCACTGGCGGACAAGCCGCCAGTGGCACCCAGTCCCCCAACCGAGTCGCGACCGCAAGGGAGCGGAAAGAGCCTTTCCGTCTCCCATCCGTTCACCTATGGCTGACTGCGTCCCTGCTGGCAGTGGCCGTTGCCGGATGCGAACGGGCGGCCCATCCCGGCGCGGACGGCACGCCCGTGCCCCGGCACGGAGCCGTCGAGGCCGACGCCTATAAACCCCAGATCGGTCGCCACGGCGGGCAGTTCGTCATGGCCTCCTTCGGCGAGGGGCTCAAGACCTTCAACCCGGTCACGGCCGGCGAAACCTCGACGACCGACTACACCGCCCGCATCTTCGAGGGGCTGCTGTTCATGGACCCCTGGACGGGGGAAATGAAACCCTGGCTGGCCGAATCCTGGGAGCACAGCGAGGACTACCTCGTCTGGACGTTCCATCTCCGCAGGGACGTTAAGTTCAACAACGGCCTGCCCATGACGGCCGACGATGTCGTCTTCTCGTTCAACATCAACTATCGGCCGGAAATCGTCACGAGCACGCGCGACCTGCTGGTCGTCGAGGGTAAGCAGTGGGAGATCGAGAAGGTCGACGACTACACCGTGCGCATCACGCTGCCGACGAAATACGCGATCTTCGAGGAGGTCGCCGGCTCGGGTGGCGTGGTGCCGATCCTCTCGCGGGAGGTCTGCGAGCCGGCCGTCGAAGACGGGACGTTCAACTCCTTCATGGGGGCCGAGTCCACGCCCGATCAGATCGTCGGCACGGGCCCGTTCATGCTCGACAACTACGTGCCCGGCCAGCGACTCACGCTGACACGCAACCCGCACTACTGGCGGTTCGACGCAGCCGATCAGCGGCTGCCCTATCTCGATCGCCTCATCGTAGTCTGGGTCCAGACGATCGACGGGATGATGCTGCGGTTCAAGACGGGCCAGACCGATACCTACGGCCTGCGGGGCGCGGACTATCCGATCCTCAAGCCACTCGAGGAGCGCAGGGGGTTCAAAATCTACGAGTTGGGCCCGCACATGGGCTCCTCGTTCCTGACCTTCAACCAGAATCCGGGCTCCTGCCCCCAGACGGGACGGCCCTACATCGAACCGCACAAGGTGAGGTGGTTCCGCAATACGAAGTTCCGCCAGGCGATGGCGATGGCCGTCGACCGTCGTGAGCTCATCCGGGCGGTGCACAACGGCCTGGCGCTTCCCCAGTACGGCCCCATGAACGAAGGGTCCGGCTACTTCTACAACCCGGACCTCATCGAATGGCCTTACGATCTCGAAAAGGCATCGCAATACCTCGCCGAGATCGGCCTGAAAGACCGCAACGGCGACGGCTGGCTCACCGACGAGGAAGACCGCCCCGTCGCGTTCACCATCCTGACCAACTCCGGCAACGACCAGCGCGAAAAGACGGCGGAAATCCTGCGCAAGGACTTGGCCCAGCTCGGCATACGGGTCGACCTGAAGTTCATCGAGTTCAACACGCTCATCACCCAGCTCGACGAGACGTTCGATTGGGAGGCGATCGTGCTCTCCCTGACCGGTTCGCAGGAGCCCTATTTCGGAGCCAACGTCTGGAAATCGAGCGGGCGGATGCACATGTGGTACCCGCGCCAGGAGCAGCCCAGCACGGAGTGGGAGGCGCGGATCGACGCGATTTTCGACGAGGCGATCCAGGAGCCGGACCGGGAGAAACGCAAGGTGCTCTTCGACGAATGGCAGACGATCGTCAACGAGCAGCAGCCGTTCATCTACACGACCTCGCCGCTCGTGCTGGCTGCGTTCTCCGACAAGTTCGGCAACGTCTTCCCGACGATATTGGCCGCAGCCGGGAGACAGGCCTGTACCTGGAATATCGAGGAGCTCTACATCAAGGAAGGTTATCCGCTACGGTGATGGACCGAATGGCCACAGCCTGCACCTGCACCGGACTGCCGGGTCCGAGCTGCCGACAGACAGCCCTCAATCGGGGCTGTCAGTGTACCAGTCACCTGGCCCGCGCTACTTCGGTTTGCCTTTGCGTTGCTCCCGTTTAGGATAAGGTGGTACCGCTTGGTGCCTGTACCGCCGGGTGCCTGTACCGCCGGGTGCCTGTACCAACGGGTACCTTTATTACGGGTGCCACTGGCGGCTTGTCCGCCAGTGTGGTTTTCGACGCCGGGTACCACGCGGTATCGGGCACAGGGTGGTACGGGCGTCTCGCCCGTTTGTAGAAGCACGGCTCGCAGAGCCTTGGCACACGAACAAGGATTCGAATAAACGCGATCCAGGTCGCATGAGGCTGTCTGCTCCAATGATTCACTATGTCATTCGACGACTGCTGCTGAGCGTGCTGCTTCTGCTGGCGGCGTCGCTGATGGCCTTTCTGATCCTCAAGGCCACGCCGGGCGATTATTTCGCAATGCTGCAGGCCGACCCGCGCATCCCGCAAGAGTATGTCGAAGCGATGCGCGCCGAGTACGGCCTCGACCGCCCGATCCACGTGCAATACGGCATGTGGCTGAGCAACGCCGTCCGAGGCGATTTCGGCTACAGCTTCGCCTACAAGCAGCCGGTCTCCAACGTCATCGGCACGCGCCTGCTCAACACGCTCATTCTCAATATCTGCGCCATCACGCTGACCTGGTTCATCGCGATCCCCGTCGGAGTTTATGCGGCTGTGCGGCAATATTCGCTGCGCGACAAGGTGCTTTCGGGCGTCAGTTTCGTCGGGATGAGCCTGCCCAGCTTCTTCAGCGCACTGCTCTTGCTCTACCTTTTCGCCTCCGTGCTCGACGTGCTGCCGCCGGGCGGGCTCTACTCGGTCCAGTTCCCGCAGATGTCGGCCGGCGAAAAGCTCGCCGACCTGGCGCGCCACCTGGTTATCCCCGTCGTCGTGCTCGCCCTGGCGGCCATGGCCAGCCTCCAGCGCATCACGCGCGGCAACATGCTCGAAGTTCTCGGCCAGCAGTACGTGAGCACCGCACGCGCCAAGGGGCTCAGCGAACGGCAGGTCGTCTACAAGCATGCCTTGCGCAACGCGCTGAACCCGCTGATCACGATTTTCGGCTACGAGTTCGGGGCGCTGCTGTCGGGCTCGGCCCTGCTCGAGATCATTCTCGACTATCCCGGGCTCGGTTCGCTCATGTACACAGCCGTCCGCAGCCAGGATCAGTTCCTGGTCATGGGCGGGTTCATGATGGGGGCGTGCATGCTGTTGGCCGGCAATCTGTTGGCCGAGCTGATCCTGGCCTGGGTCGATCCGAGGATTTCGTACCGATGACCGCGGACGTGACCGTGAAACAAACTCCAGCCACCGAACCGCCCCGTACGCCGTTGCGGATGGCGCTGCGAAGGCTCCGCCGACACCGCATGGCCATCTTCGCGTCACGCGTCCTGGCCGTCCTGTACATCCTGACGCTGTTCGCGGGATTCTTCTCGCCCTATGACTACGACAACGAACGGCGGGAGCATTCCTACCACCCCCCGCAGCGCATCCGTTTTATCGACGCCGACGGCACATTCCACTGGCGACCGTTCGTTTATGCGAGCTCTTATGAGTTCGACGACTACTTCAGGCGCGTCTGGACGTTCGATACGAGCGAACGCTACCCGCTACGTTTCCTGGCCAAGGGCGATCCCTACACGATCGTCGGGCTCTTCACCTGGCAGCGCCGCCTCTTCACCGTGGAAGAGCCCGGCCGACTCTACCTGCTCGGTGCCGATTACCGCGGCCGGGACCTGCTCAGCCGGATCTTCTACGGCGGGCGCATCTCGCTGACGATCGGCCTGGTCGGGGTGAGCATCTCGTTCGTGATCGGCATGGTCGTCGGTGGCATCAGCGGATACATGGGAGGCCGAACCGACTTTCTGATCCAACGGCTCTGCGAAATGATCATGCTGATCCCCGGTTTCTACCTGCTGCTCGTGCTGCGCAATACCTTTCCGCCGGGCCTCAGCTCCGTGCAGGTCTATTTCGGGATCGTCTTTATCCTCGCCTTCATCTACTGGGCGTCGTTCAGCCGCGTCATCCGGGGCATGGTCTTGTCGATCCGCGAGCAGGAGTACGTGCTCTCCGCACGGGCCACGGGAGTGCCGGCCCTGCGCATCATCGTCCGGCACGTGCTGCCTAACACGCTCAGCTACGCGATCGTCTACGTCTCGCTGACGATCCCGTATTACATCCTCGGCGAGTCGGCGTTGAGCCTCATCGGCCTGGGCATCCAGGATCCCGTCCCGAGCTGGGGCAACCTGCTCCAGGCGGCCATGAGCGTGCCGGAACTGCAATTTCATCCCTGGATTCTCATACCCGGATTTTTTATCTTTGTAGCCGTGATGGCCTTCAATTTCCTGGGCGACGGCCTCCGGGACGCGCTCGATCCCAAGACACTGGCGGGAACCAACTGATGACCCAAGCGTCAAACGGAGAGCCCCTCATCGATGTCCGCGACTTGCGGACCCATTTCTTCACCGAAGAAGGCGTGGCCCGTGCGGTCGACGGGGTCTCCTGGTCCGTGGGCAGGGGCAAAACGTTTGCCCTGGTCGGCGAGAGCGGCTGCGGCAAAAGCGTCACAGCCCTGTCGATCATGCGCCTCGTCTCCGACCCGCCGGGGCGGATCGTCAGCGGGCAGATCCTCTTCGACGGCCAGAATCTGGCCGCGGCTGACGAACGCCGGATGCGCCACATCCGTGGCAACCGCATCGCCATGATCTTTCAGGAGCCGATGACTTCACTCAACCCTGTCTACACAGTGGGCAACCAGATCGTCGAGGCCATCGAGCTGCACCAGGGGCTCCGCGGGAAAAAGGCCTGGGACCGTGCCGTCGAGATGCTCCGGCAGGTCGGCATCTCCGCGCCGGCGCAGCGCGCTCACGAATTTCCGCATCAGATGTCCGGCGGAATGCGCCAGCGCGTCATGATCGCGATGGCCCTGTCCTGCGATCCGGCCCTGCTGATCGCCGACGAGCCGACGACGGCCCTCGACGTGACGATTCAGGCTCAGATCCTCGACCTGCTCCGACAACTTCAGGCCGATCGCCACATGACCATCCTGCTCATTACGCACGACCTCGGCGTTGTCGCCGAGATGGCCGACGAGGTCGGTGTCATGTATGCCGGGCGGATCGTCGAGCGGGCCTCCGTGACGGAGCTCTTCGCCCGTCCGCTTCATCCCTACACGCAGGGGCTGTTTCGAAGCATTCCGCGGATCGGGCAGACCAAACATCGACTCGACGTGATTCCCGGCAGCGTGCCGAGTCCCTTGAACTTTCCATCGGGGTGCCCTTTTCACCCGCGTTGCGAGTTGGGCTGCCGGGACCGACTCTGCCAATCCGTGAACCCGGCGCTCGCAGAGGTTCGGCCGGGGCATTGGGTCGCATGTTTCAAGGCCGAAGGGTATCCCCCCGTACACGACCAACAGGCAAACGCTTATGGATAGACGCATCCGCATGGCGACAGGGTTTCACGGCCTGCGGGTCGTGACGTTCGAAAGCCGGCACAGCCAGGAGATGAATGAACTCATCCGCAGGCTGGGAGGCGTGGCGCGCGCGGCCCCGGCCATGCGCGAGCTGCCCGTCCCCCAGAGCCCGTCGGCCCTGGAATTCGCCGACAATCTCCTCGCCGGCCATGTCGACATCGCCATCTTTCTGACCGGCGTCGGAGCCCGCGCGCTGATGTCGATCATGGAACGGGCGCACCCGAGGGCAGCCATCGTCACCGGGCTGTCGCGTATCGTGACCGTCGCACGCGGCACCAAGCCCGAGGCCGCCCTGCGCGAGTGGGGCGTTTCTCCGACGCTGACCGCTACCGAACCGAACACCTGGCGCGAAGTGCTGGCTGTGCTCGACAACGTCGGCCCGATCGACGGCAAACGCATCGTGGTCCAGGAGTATGGCCAATCCAACCCACTGCTCATCGACGCGCTTCAGCAGCGCGGGGCTGACGTCACATCCGTCCCCGTCTACACCTGGGCGCTGCCCGAGGACCTCGAACCGCTCAAAGCGGGGATCCGTGCGATCATCGACGGGAATATCGACGTCGCCGTCTTCACGACCGGTCAGCAGGTGCGCCATCTCCTGCACGTGGCTGACTCGATGGACGCCGAACAACCCCTGCGTGAAGCATTGCGCCGCGTCGTCATCGGGTCGATCGGGCCGATGACCAGCGAAGCGCTCCATGCCGAGGGGTTCGGCGTCGATTTCGAACCGGACGGCTCGAAGATGACCTGCCTCGTGCGCGGTCTCGCGCGTTCGGCCGTCCTTCTCCAGCAGCGCAAAATCGCATCCGAGGCAGCCGGTGTCGACACGACTCGGGCACGGCGCATCGATATGGTCTGGTCGGCCGAGGAAAACGGGGGGTCGATCGACCCGCTGCACGACAGCCCGTTCCTCCGCGCCTGCCGACGCGAAAAAACAGCTTACACACCGATCTGGATCATGCGCCAGGCGGGACGCTACCAGCGGGCGTATCGGCAGATCCGTGCCCGCCATTCGTTTCTCGAGATGTGCAAGACGCCCGAACTGGC
>PWPN01000351.1 GCA_003557125.1 Phycisphaerae bacterium
CGGCCTGGACGACCTCGACCGCATGTTGCTTACCGCACTCATCGGAACCTACCGCGGGGGGCCGGCCGGTATCGACGCGCTGGCCGCCACGCTCGGCCAGGAACGCGACACGCTCGAGGACGTCGTCGAGCCCTACCTCTTACAGGTCGGATTTATCATCCGCACGAAGCAGGGGCGCATGGCTACGCAGGCAGCCTGCGCGCACCTCGGCCTGCCATTCCCGCAAGCAGCCTCGCCGCAGTCGGCGCCCGATACGGGCGAGCTGTTCGATACGGATTGAACCCACCAGACGCCGCCGCGGCTCATGACGTGACCAGCGGGGCAACCTCCAGTCCGTAGCGTTTCATTTTCTTGTAGAGCGTGGTTCGATTGATGTCCAGGGCCTCGGCTGTGAGTTGCCGGTTCCAGTTGTGCGCCCGGAGTGCCTCGGCGATGATCCGCTTTTCAGGTGCTTCGAGCGCTTTTTTAAGCGGGATCGTCTCATGGACGGACGCGGATGCCGACGGCGACTCGGACACCGCCGAGGTGACCTCTGCCGGGAGATCGTCCGTGTCGATGTGCTGGTTTCGCGTGAGGACGACCGCCCGTTGCACGACGTTCTCGAGCTCGCGCACGTTCCCCGGCCATTGGTACGCCTGCAGGCAGCGAAGGCAATCGTCGGTGAACCCTCCGATCCGTTTGTTCAGTTCGCGGTTGTACCGTTCCAGAAAATGGCGGGCCAGCAAGCCGATATCCGAGAGGCGTTGCGAAAGCGGGGGCAACGTGAGCGTCACTATATTGACACGATAATAGAGATCCTGCCGGAACCGTCCCGCGCGCACAGCCGCAGCCAGGTTTTCGTTGGTCGCCAGGATCACCCTGGCATCGGAGGTCACCGTCACATTCGACCCGACGGGCTCGAACTGTTTTTCCTGGAGAACGCGGAGCAGCTTGACCTGAAGCGCAGGCGTCGCCGTCGAAATCTCGTCGAGAAAGATCGTTCCGCCTTGGGCCGCGGCGAACTTTCCCGCCTTGTCGGCCACCGCCCCGGTGAAGGCCCCCTTGACGTGCCCGAACAGCTCGGACTCCAGGAGCGTTTCCGGGATCGCGCCGCAGCTGACCTCGACGAACGGCCCGCTCCGGCGGCTGCTGTGATGGTGGATCGCACGGGCCGCGAGCGACTTGCCGGTACCCGATTCGCCCTCGATGAGCACGGTCGTCGGCGTGTCGGCCACCGCGTCGATCACGTCGAAAATCTTGAGCATCTTGTAGTCGTGCCCGACGACCCCGTCCAGGCCGTACCGCAGGTCGAGCTGCTTGCGAAGCGACTCGTTTTCGCGCAGCAACGCCTGCTGCTGGAGCGCCCGTTCGATCGTCAGGCGGATTTCTTCGTCGATGACCGGCTTGGTGAGGTAATCGTACGCGCCCATCTTGATGGCTTCGACGGCGCTTTCGATCGTCCCGTAGCCGGTGATCATGATGACGACGGTCCCGGGGCACCGCTTCTTGAGCAGTCGAAGCAGCTCGAACCCGTCGGCGTCGGGCATGTTGATATCCGAGAGGACCACCTCGAAGTCCTTCGTGTCGAGCGCGCGGACAGCCTCGGCAAAACCGTTGGCAGCCGTCGCCTCGTAACCTTCGAGCTGTAGCAGCTCGACGAGCGATTCGGAGATGATCGCGTCATCGTCGACGACCAGGATGTGCTTGCGCGCGTGGGTCATGGATTCGTCTCCTCCGTCGGCCGGGCCGCGCCGGGCAATCCATCGGCGCCCCATTCCAACGGAATGCGGACATCGAAAACCGTTCCCCTCGGGCTTGCGGGCTGTGCCGTGATGCGCCCGCCGAACTTTTCGACAATGTCCTTCGTGATCGCCAGCCCCAGGCCCGTCCCTTTGCCGGGGGGCTTGGTCGTAAAGAACGGCTCGAAGATCTGTTCGACGTTCTCGGGAAGCCCCTCCCCCGTGTCCTCGAACCGGATGATGACCTCCCGGACCCGGCGCCGTGTCGTGATCGTGAGCACGCCGCCCTCCGGCATCGCATCGATGGCGTTTTTGATGAGGTTGCAGAAAACCTGGAAGAGGTTCGTGCCCGGAAACGTCGGCATGTCGCTGTCGAACGTACAGATGACCGAGACGTTCGACTCGGCCGCCTGGTCGCCCATCACCTTGACGGCGTCTTCGATAATGCTGTTGATATTGGCTGCGTCGAAGCTCGTGCGCGAGCCGCGCGAAAAATCGACCAGCTCGCGCAGGATGTCGGCCATGCGCTTCAATCCGTCGCGTGACCGATGGAGATACACATCGAGTCGATCGGTCGTCCCGGCCTGCGAGGCGCGGATCGCCAGGTTCAGATACCGGAGAATCCCGTCGAGCGGATTGTTGAGTTCGTGCGCGACGCGCGCCGCCAGCTTGCCGACCGCGGCCATCCGTTCGGAGACCGCCAACCGTTTTTCCATGCCGGCGGTGACCGTCACGTCCTCGATGACCAGCGTGGCCCCGACAATCGCGTGAGTGGCGTCGGTCATCGGCAGCCATTGCAGATTGAGCAGGTACTCGCGCCGTTCCGCGTCCTGCCAGACGACCTGCTCGACGCATTGCGGCACACCCGTCCGCAGGACGTCAGCCAACAGGTGAGACCAGTCGGCACGTCCCCGCTCGCACGAGCCGGACGCCAGCGCTTCGATCACGTCCTCACAGCCTGCCACCAGGAAGGAGGCAGCCGAGTTGTGTCGCATACGGCGACCGTCCCTGTCGAGCACGACCAGACCCAGAGGCAGGGCGTCGAAGACGTCCTGATCCACCTCAGTGATGGTCCCCGTGCCGCTCCCGGACGATTTTCGTTTGTCATGGTGTCGAAGCGAAGCTGGGTCCATCGCAACCTCCCCGTACCCATTCCCGATTGCCAACCAAGCGATCGACTTGGTCGCTCTGATGCCCTGGCACAACAGGCGCATACGCTTGTTGTCACATCGACCTTGACGGCTATCGAATGTGGTAAAAAAGCGACATTCCGTGAATGCAGGGAGCGCAAAATAAACACGCGAAGCGATTGAGGTGTTGCTTTAATTGTAGATTTTTCGTAGCATGCAGAGCGTAATGTTGCGCCATCGTCAATCGGACGATCGCATCATCGACCATGGCTGGGGGGGCTCCGATAAGATGGCCTCTGGCAAACGGTTGTGGCCGATGCCGGTGGGGGCTATAGTAGGAGTTTCGCTGGCACGGCCCAGGCGGAGGACCTATCGGTGTGTTGGTGATCCGGCTGCATGGAGGCGCCTGGCGCGATCATCGGCGTCCCCACGAGAGCAGTCTCGGATACACTGCGTATCGCTCGCCCTGACAGGCTTGTGCCTCCAGGGAAGGCCATGGCCCGTTCGGTTCAGGCGGAAACATTCGTGAACCAGTACGAACCCATGCGGGTGATCGGACGTTAACAACTGTAGTAACCGGACATGCTGCGATACGTCGCCCATGAGATGAGGTTGACGAGTGGGGAGGAGGGGGACGGCCGGCGGCGATGAGGACGATCTTCATAACGCATTGAGTGGAATCCCCAGATGATTCGGAAACTGATCACGACCGTAATGGTCGTCGCTGTCCTTGGCGGCGGATGGTGGTACGTCCGTACGCACGCGCAGGTCTCGATCGGCATGCTCGAGGGCCGAACGGTGGAGAGCCACCGCGGCGACCTCATGGTGCCCATCACGGCCAGCGGCAGAATCGAGCCGCTCAGCGTCGTGCAGATCAAGGGCAAAGCCAGCGGCGAAGTGGTCGAGGCGTTGTATGACGATGGTGCGATGGTCGAGAAAGGCCAAGTCGTTGTCCGACTCGACCCGGAAGACGAGCAGCGCAACGTCGATCGTGCCAATGCCGAATACGAGCGGGCGCGGATCACGCTGGAACGTGCGAAGCTGGCTGCCAAGGAGAAAGAGGACGTCGCTGTCCCGGCCGCCGAGGCGCGCCTGATTCAGTCGCACGCCCGGTTGGAGTTGGCCAAGTTCGATTACGACCGGATGGTGAATCTCAGGGGCCGTAGTGTGGCGGACCCATCGATGGATTATCTGTCGCCGCGTGAATACAACGACGCGAAGGCTCGCTTCGAGATGGAACAGGCCGGCGTCCGTGCGGCCGAGGCGGAACTGAACCAGGCGAAGATCGCCATCAATTTCGCCCAGCTCGAAATCGAAATTGCCGAAGAGGCTTTGAAGACGGCCGAGAAGGCCCTGGATGAGGCCAGGCAGCGTCTCGAGGAGACGACGGTCGTTTCGCCGATCGATGGGATGATCCTGCGGCGCCACGTTCAGGCCGGCGAGGTCGTACAGAGTGGACGTACCTCGCTGACCGGCGGGACGGTGCTCATGGAGATCGCCGACGTCCAGGAGCTTTTCGCGGTGGTCCACGTGGACGAAGCGGACATCGGAATGGTCCGTCAACTTGCTCCGCCTTCGGCCAGGCCGGGGCCTGCCATGGTGCAGGATGTCACGCTGGCGGCCGGCGCGGTCGACCAGGATGGCGTCGTCGAGATCAACGTCGAGTCATTCCGGGACGAGAGGTTCTACGGGGAGATCGTGCGGATCGCTCCGCAATCGCAGCTCGTGCAGGCGATTGCCACCTTCCGCGTCTGGATCCGGATTGCCAGCGAGAATCGGAACGAATTAATCGGGTTGCTCAACACCCAGGCCGAGGCGAACTTCATGGTCCGCTCCGTCCAGGATGCGGTCCTGGTCAGTTACGATGCGATCAAGAGGGATCCCAACGGCGAAGGGTATGGCGTCTATGTCCAGGTGACCGACCCTGAAACGAACGAGCTGAAGCCCGAATTCCGTCTATGTACCTTCGGCATGGACAACGGGATCGACGTGGAAGTCATCGAAGGGCTCGAGCCCGGCGTGGTCGTCTACACCCAGCTTCCGTTGCGGCCACGGGATTCCTAGCAAGGCGATGGTAACGGCGCCGGGCCCGGAAAACGGACGGCGGCCACAGTCATTCAAAAAGGCGAGCCGAACGCCTTCACCGGCCGGCCACAGGTTCGGTCGTCGACGGCGGTGTGATCCAAGATATGATCCAGATCAGCCAGATGACCAAGTTTTACCGGATGGGCGACTCGGTCGTTCACGCGTTGGACGGTGTGGATCTCGAGATCGGCGCCGGCGAGTTTGTCAGCATTACCGGTGCGTCCGGCAGCGGCAAGAGTACGATGATGCATCTCATCGGATGTCTTGATCGCCCGACGAGTGGTCAGTACATCCTCAACGGCCAGCGTATTGACAAACTCAGCGACCGCCGGCTCGCACGTGTCCGGAATCAGTCCATCGGCTTCGTGTTTCAGACGTTCAATCTGCTCAATCGGACCAGTGCCCTGGACAATGTGTCCGTGCCGTTGATCTACGCGCGGAGTCGCGGTGCACGCACGCTGGCGATGAAGGCGCTCGAACGCGTGGGGCTTTCCCACCGCGCGCATCATAAGCCGAGCGAGCTGTCCGGTGGGGAACGCCAGCGCGTGGCCATCGCCCGGGCGCTCGTGACCGATCCTCCCATCCTGCTGGCTGACGAGCCGACGGGAAACCTCGACTCGCGGACCGGGGAGCAGATCCTCAAGCTGTTTCATGAGCTGCATACGGAGGGGGTGACCGTCGTCCTCGTGACTCACGAGATGGCTGTCGCCGCGCAAGCGCAGCGCGTCATCCGGATGCGCGACGGGAAGATCGTCGAGGATCGTCGGGTCGACGCTGAGTTTCGCAAGGAGCTGCTGGACGACCGTCTCAAGGCCGGTGACGAGGACGGGGCAGCCGTACTGAAACGATCGATTGAAGGTGCGTCTCCAGCGACCAGAGTGGTGCGTTAGCAGCGGGCGAGGCCGGTCGATGGCCGGACGAGCCGCAGTCGGCAGGGGTTGTCATGTTTGTATTGCAGATTTTCATGATGGCGATCCGGGGATTGCGAGCGAATCTGCTTCGCTCGTTGTTGGCCACGCTCGGCGTGATCATCGGCGTGGGCGCGGTCATCTCGGCCATGTCGATTCTGGAAGGGACCCAACGGGACATTATCCAGCGATTCGAGACGATGGGCAGTGAAACGATCACGGTCTATCCAGCCTCGGCACGGGCGGAAGGGCGAACGGTCGGCATTGTCCAGACCCTCACGCACGCCGACGCCGATGCGCTCACGGATCCCCGGCGATGCCCCCACGTGGCCGCAGCCGCCCCCGAAATTTCGGGCGTCGCGTCGATCAGGAATTTGAGCCGTAACACGGACGCCACCGTTCTGGGCACGACCGCCGACTACTCGGATATTTTCTCATATCGCGTAGCCGAGGGCCGATTCATCACGCGCGCGGACGTGGCTTCCGAACAGAAAGTGGCGGTCCTTGGCTATGAGGTCGCGCAGGAGTTGTTCGGCAACGCGCCCGCGATCGATCGCCCGATCCGGATCAGGGAAGTCCCGTTCCGCGTCATCGGCGTGATGGAGCAAAAGGGCAACATCGGTTTTCGGACCGTGGACACCCAGGTCAAGATCCCGGTCACCACAGCCATGAATCGGCTGTTCGGTACGCGTCACGTCCATGCCATTACGGTTCGTGCGACGTCCCCGCAGGCCGTTTCCGAGGCGACCGCGGAAATCGCGCGCGAGCTTCGCCGCCGGCACAACATCAGCTTCCGCAGTGGCAGGCAGGATGATTTCAACATTTTCACCCAGGAAGAGCAGCGCAGGCAGGTCCGCGAGGTGACGACGATCTTCGGCATCGTGCTCTACAGCATCGCCGGGATCAGTCTTGTCGTCGGCGGGGTGGGGATCATGAACATCATGCTCGTCTCGGTCACGGAAAGGACACGCGAGATCGGCGTGCGGATGGCCGTGGGCGCGCAGCGTTGGGATATCCTCCGGCAGTTCCTCATCGAAGCGGGCGTCATCAGTCTGCTCGGCGGGGCATTCGGCGTGCTGGTGGGCTATCTGATGACGGACCTGCTCGAAAAGACCACGCGCGTCATCGAAACCTATACCGCGCCGCGCGTGCTCGCCTATGCGCTGACGATGGCCATTCTGACCGGCATTTTCAGCGGCATCTACCCCGCGTACAAGGCCTCCCGCCTCGATCCGGTCGAAGCCTTGCGCTACGAGTAACAGCCCCTGAAAGGGGCTTAAGAAAATAGCCGGGGGCGCCAGCCCCCGGACCTGGGACCATCCCATCCCCATCAAGCCCCGAAGGGGCGACATACTGTCGACATCACAGTATCACACTGTTACAAAGCTCGGATTATGGCGGAGCACGACAACCTGGGGCTGCGCCCGGTTACTTACCTATTGCCCCGGGTGGGGCGAGAATGACAGTACTGCTCGGTGAATAGAGAACAACGTCCGTCACGGGGGGCGGAACAGGTATTCCTGCAGGGTGGTACGGGCGTCTCGCCCGTTTGCTGGAGTTACTGTGATATCATCCCGGTGTGGAGACGGTTTTTTCGCTTTCGCGGTACCGTTGCTGGGCGGGCAGGCGGATGCGGAAGACGGTCCCTTCGCCCGGCTGGCTTTCGACGACCGTTCGTCCGTGGTGTTCGCGAACGATCTTGCGGGCAACCGGCAGCCCGAGTCCCGTACCGCCTTGGCCTTTGCTGGATGTGAACGGTTCGAAAATCTCCTCGATCCGGTCCGGCTCGATACCGGGCCCATTGTCTTCGACGATGAGGTCGGCGATGCCCTCTTCAGGGTGAAATTGCGTCGTGACGCGGACGACGCCGTTCTCCGCATCGACCGATTCGATGGCATTGTCGATGAGATTGAGGGCCACCTGGCTGATGCCGTCCGGGTCGAGCGGAATGGGCGGCATCTGCTGTTCGAATTCCGTGACGAGGCGGACGCGGTGCTCCTCGGCCTTTTTTTGGAGCGTGGCGGCCGCATCGGAGACAATCTGGTTCAGATGCGAGGGTCGCAAATTCGGCTGGCGGTCCTTGCTGAAGCTGAGCATGTTCATGGTCAGCGTCATGATGCGGCCGAGGTTGCGCTGAATCATGCCCCAGCCTTGGTCAAGAATGTCGAAATCTTTTTTGTTCAAGGCCATGTCGACAACGTCGGCACCCGCCTGCATGCCTTGCAGGATGTTCTTGATGCTGTGCGACAGATAGGCCACCGTTTCCCCGGTGGCGACCAGTCGGGTCGTCTTCATCTGTTGTTGAACGAGGCGGGCGTTCTGAATGACAAGCCCGGTCATTTGCCCGATCGCGCTCATCAGGCGAAGTTGTTCCTGCGTGTAGCTATGGGCCGAGGCTGTGCAATCGATGTGGAGCACGCCCATGAGAAGGTCGCGCGCCATGATCGGTGCGCAAATCACCGATTGGATGCCGAAGTCGTGGATGCTGTCCTGGGCGGCGTCGCCGGCGAATCGTTTGTCCGTCATGGCATTCGTGCAGAGAATCGATTCGCGGCGATCCAGGACGTGCTGGATGATGCGCTTGGAGATCGTCACTTTGGTCTTTTGAGTACGCAGGCCGCGGCGATAGCGGACCACGTGCGGGACGAGTTCTTCGCCCTCGCGGTCGTAGAGCAGGATGAAGCCGCGGTCCACCGGCAGTTCCTCGAAGATGAGATCCATGACACGTTCGAGCAACTGCTCGGGATCGATCATCGCGCCGATGGCCGAAGTCAATTCGGACATGACGCGCCAGGCGCGTGCAGCCTCGGTCAGTTCCGGCCCGGCGATGATGACGGATTCGTCGCTGGAAATCGATGAAAGGATGGCCGAGTCGAGATTGGCGCTCGATACGTCCAGGTCGATCCGGTCGCGGATGTTGCCGGAACGGCTGGGCGGTGAAACCGAGGCGTCACCCGTGTAAACCAGCAACGTCGCGCCGATCTTGATCTGATCGCCGTGTTTGAGACGGATCGCGCTGCGGACGCGCGTGTTGTTCAGGTATGTGCCGTTGGCGCTGCGGAGGTCCTCGAGGATCCAGGACTCCCCGTCCGGCCGCAGGCGCGCATGGTGGCGGGACACGGTCCGATCCGACAGCGGGATCTGTTCGCTGTCGCGTCCGAGTACGACGGGCGTATCGACGATGGTCATCGTACGCCCTTTGTCCGGTCCCTGCAAAACGACCAACGTGGCCACGTCGCTGTCCCCCTCGGCCGCCGGCGACTTTCGATGTGTTCAGTATTCAGCGGCCCATATCATACGTCGGGTACGTAGATGTGTTCGAACGGCCGAACCCACCAGGATACCTGCCCGACACGGGCTGACGCCAAACATCCTGCCGACCGCTTTATCGCTCAAATTCATTTTAGCTTGCTCGCCCTCACGGTCAATGAGGGGGGGGGGACCCATCGGGGCAGGGGCCGTCGTGGTTCATGTTATGCGTGCCGGCGTAATCCGATGCGCACACCTGCTTGTGGACGCGGCCGCAGGGGGGTCAGGGAAGGGGAATCTCCAGGTAGAGCAGGCCGATCACAGCCAACCCCCACAGCACCACGGTCATCAGGAACGGGCGATCCTTGACTATCAGCTGCGTCGGGCCTGTCGCCTTGCCCAGACCGATAAGCATCGCGAATCGGAACACGCCGTAGACGACCAGCGGCAGGGTGTAGACGAGGGTGTGCTTCTGGTCGCCGAAGGGCGAGGGAGTATCCATGTCCTGCGTATAAAGCAGGAAAGTGACGATCGCGATGCCGCCGGAGGTGCTCAACAGGTGCGTCAGAAGTTCGGGCGTATATCGGACGAGCGTCGGCCGATGCCCTCTGAGATCCTCGTCGTTGACGAGCATTTCGATCTCGCACCGGCGTTTGCCGAACCCCAGAAACATGCAGAGCATGAACGTGCAGATGAGCAGCCAGGGCGAGACCGGCACGTCGATCGCGTAGGCGCCGCCCAGCGCTCGGAGGACGAAGAGTATCGCGATGACCAGAACGTCAAGGATCATGCGCCGTTTGAAGAAAAGCGTATAGCTCGTAGTCAGAAGGAGATAAAAAGTCAAAGTGAGGCCGAACCGGTACGGCAACTGCGTGACGCTGAGCAGGGCGGCGGCGATCAGAAGCGCGGTGGCCAATGCGCCGGCCCCAGGAAAACCGACCGCACCGCTGGCCAGCGGGCGGTTCATTTTGACGGGGTGCCGACGGTCACGTTTGTAATCGACCATGTCGTTGAAGACGTAGCCGGCCGAGGCGGTCAGACAGAATGCCACAAACGCCAGCACCGACAGCCAGACGTCCTCCGCGTCGCCCAGGCGGTCCCCGAAAGCCAGCGCCGCGAACACGAAGACGTTCTTGATCCAGTCGGCCGGTCGCAAAAGTCGCACATAATTCCACATGACCGGATAGTGTAAAGGGCACCGGACGGGATGCAAGAGTGCTAAGCTTCGGCTGTGAGGTGACTTGGAGTCGGGACGCGAGCTTGTGGCGGCGGGGAATACGCGGGTAGGGCGGAACGGTTGCCGGGTCGCCGGCAGCATATGCACTACCGGCGACCCGTACCCCTCCCAGAAAGCACCTTCTCTCACTGCGGCCACGCACATTGCGTTCGACCGGCCTTGACTCTCTGCCCTTGCGGGGCGTGCCTGCGTTGCCCCATTCATGCATTTCCAGCCCAACCGGGCGGACCCTTTTGTGGTCATGCCAACCGTACGATATAACCCGCCAGTGCCAAAAAATTCCTGACAGTATTGGGATGGCTGCGCCTATCTATCGAACCAGCAAGGAGTTATCGTCAGATGTCGCGCGGGGCATGTCGGGGCATGGAAGGTCCTTCTTTCATGCGGGGCGTTCTCGCGTGCGCCGTGGCTGCGATGCCACCGATCCGCTCATGGGGGGCTCGATATGTTCTCGAACCGCGCGCATCTTGACGCTCGCGACGTGCGTTTTACAGTACGCTTATGACTGGCGAAATGATCTATGACGTACATACGCACGTTGGGATGGACCCGGCCTTCTTCCTGCGCGGGTGGTGGCCTTACGCTGCGTCGGCACGGGACCTGCTTGACCGGATGGACGCTGCGCGCGTGGACAGGGCGGTCTGTTTCCCGTTTACGATCCCCAGTGCGTTCGACTCGGCCGTCTACGCCGACCGCGGCGAGCTCGTTCTGCTGCCCGGCCGATTCCCGTTCGACCGCGAGAACGCGCTGCTGGCCAACGAGCTTGCCAAGTTCGATGCGGACAGCCGACTCTTCGCGTTGGCCATGTTCGACCCGTCCCGGTGCGTGGCGGAGCAGGTAGCCAACCTCGAAAAGCTCGCGGGCCGAATCGCTGGGCTCAAGGTTCAGACGACCGTCCTGCGTTCGTCGATCCGCGACCTGCTCGGCCCGGCGCGCGACGTGCTCGGATTGGCTGAGCAGCACAACCTGCCCGTCCTGATGCACACCGCCATCTACCCGCAGGACCGCTGGGCGCAGGTGGCCGACTGCCTGGCTGTGGCCGAGGCGTTCCCCGGCGTGCGGTTCAACCTGGCCCATTCGCTGCGGTTCGACCGCGCGTCCTTGCAGCGGGCTGCCGAACTGGACAACGTCTGGGTCGATTGTGCCGCGCACCTCGGGCATTGCTACCTCGCCTGCCGGGACGCGCCGTTCGTGGCCGGGCCGGGCCGACGCGTCGAGGCGGACTATGCTCGGCCGAGCGACGTGCTCGAAGCGATCCACGAGTTGCTCGGCGGGCGGTTCATGTGGGGCTCGGACCACCCGTTCATGAGCTGGTGCGACGACGAACTGGACCTCATTTTTACGTACCAGGCTGAGGCGGAGGTGCTCCACGCGCTGCCCGCGCCGGTGCGGTCCTCCATGGCTTGCACCGCCCCGGAGGCTTGGCTGTTCGGTGCAAAGGCGGACACGCGATGATCACGTTGAAAGGGCACGCAGCCCTGGTGACCGGTTCGAGCAAGGGGGTGGGCAGGGCGATCGTCGAAGCCTGTGCCGCCGCAGGTGCCGATGTCGTCCTGAACGCGCGGACGCAGGGGCCTGACGCGGATCAGGCGGTCGAAGCCTGCCGAGCGAAGGGGGCGGGGGCGGAGTTCGTCCCGGCCGACCTGTCCGGCCCGACGGAGCGCGTCGTCGAGGAGCTTTTCGAGGCGACGCTGCGCGCTTGCCCGAACACGGACATCCTCATCAACAACGCAGGCCAATATTTCGATTTGCCCTTCGAGCAGATGACGCTCGAACGCTTCGAGACGACGCTTCGGCTGAACGTGACGTCGGGCTATTTTCTGACGCAGCGTTTTGCGCGTCACTGGATCGAGCGTGGCATCGCCGGCCGTGTGCTGTTCATCGGGTCGGTGAACGGTCGGTTGGCCGAGGTCGATTCGACAGCCTACGACATATCCAAGGGCGCGATCGAGATGATGGTCAAGTCGCTGGCGGTGGCGTTGGCGCCGCGCGGGATTCGCGTCAACGGGTTGGCCCCCGGCCTGGTGCGTTCCGCTCAGACGAGCTGGCTGGACCGCGAGCCGGCCAAGGCGCGCTGGATCGCCCACCACACGCCGAACGGGCAGATCCCGCCGGCCGACGTCTGCGGCGACGGGGCCGTCTACCTCGTCAGCGACCAGGCCGAGCACGTCCAAGGCCACATGCTTCTCATCGACGGCGGCATCAGCGCCTGGCAACACCCCGAGCCGATGTGAGAGGGGGGTGTGAAAAGCAGACATCCGAGCCGCGACCGTGAGGGAGAAGCTATGAAGTAAGCCAACCTCGCCTCGATGGGTGTAGGATACGAACATTTGTGTTTGCGTCCTGTACCCCCACAC
>PWPN01000019.1 GCA_003557125.1 Phycisphaerae bacterium
CGCGGGCAGCGCCCCCCGAGCCCATCTCCTCGGATGTCGCGGGGCGTTTTCGGCTGGATCGTATTTATTATGGTCTCACTTCTACTCATCATGACCCTCATGCAGGGTTACGAGCAGCGCGAGCCAATGCGCTACGACGAGTTCCTTGCCGAAGTCGAAGCCGGGAACGTCGAATCCGTAACGATCAAAGACAGTTCACTCCAAGGGCAATTCCGGGAGGTCCGAGGCGAAGGAGAGCCGACGGGCTTTGAGGTGCAATTACGGCCCAACCGGGCGAGCGATGACGCCCTGGTCGCGCTTCTCGTGCGTCACGGGGTGGCCCATGAGTTCGAAAGCGGCGGCGGCATGCTTGTCAATCTGCTCATCACGCTCGTGCCCTGGCTGCTCGTGGTGATCTTCATCTGGTTCGTCGTCTTCCGCCAGCTTCGCGGGATGGGCGGCGGCCCGGGCGGGATGCTCGGAAATTTCGGGCGTTCGCGTCATAAGGTTACCTCGAAAGAGCACACGAACATCACGTTCAATGACGTGGCCGGCGTCGACGAGGCCAAGGACGACGTGACCGAGCTCATCGAGTTTCTCAAGAACCCCAAGCGCTTCCAGAAGCTCGGCGGGCGTATCCCGCGCGGCGTGCTGCTCGTCGGCGAGCCTGGATGCGGCAAGACGCTGCTGGCCAAGGCGATCGCGGGCGAAGCGGACGTCCCCTTCTTCAGCATCTCCGGCAGCGACTTCGTCGAGATGTTCGTGGGCGTCGGCGCGTCGCGTGTGCGCGACCTTTTCAAGCAGGCCAAGGATAATGCGCCCTGTATCATCTTCCTGGACGAGATCGACGCGGTCGGCCGACGTCGCAGCGCCGGCTTTACGACGGGCGGTCACGATGAGCGGGAGCAGACCCTCAACGCGATTCTCGTCGAGATGGATGGCTTCGATACGTCCGACCAGGTGATCGTCATCGCCGCGACGAACCGTGCCGACGTGCTCGATCCGGCGCTCGTACGGCCCGGCCGATTCGATCGCCAGGTTTACGTGCCGTTGCCGGATGTGCAGGGCCGACTGGCCATCCTGCGGGTGCATGCGCGCAAAATCAAGCTCGGCCCGGGCGTCGACATGAGCCGACTGGCACGGGGCACGCCGATGTTCAGCGGGGCCGACCTCGAAGCGATCATCAACGAGGCAGCGCTCGTGGCAACCCTGGCCAACAAGGACCACGTCGAGATGCCCGACCTCGAGGAGGCGCGCGACAAGGTCCGCTGGGGACGCGCCAAGAAGGCTCGGAACATCGATGAAAAAGAACGGGTCATGACGGCTTATCATGAGGCCGGCCACTCGCTCGTGCAGTGCATGCTGCCCGACGCCGACCCTCTCCACAAGGTGAGCATCATTCCGCGCGGACCGTACGGCGGAGCGTCCTTTTCGCTGCCGGAACAAGACCGCACGACCTACAACCGGCGTTACCTCGAAGCGCGGATCCGCATCGCGTGCGCGGGGCGTGTGGCTGAGGAGACGATTTGTGCCGATGTGAACTCCGGCGCGACGTCCGACATTCGCCAGGCGACCGAAATGGCCCGCCGCATGGTCACCGAATGGGGAATGAGCGAAAGCGTCGGGTTCATCTACTACGGCGAGGACTCCGAACATCGCAACAAGTGGATGGAGATGGCCGGCGGCCATGAATATTCGCAACAGACCGCACAGCTCATCGACGTGGAAGTTCGCAAACTCATCGAGGAAGCTTACAAGGACGCACGGCGGATCATCGAGGAGAACCGCGACAAGCTCGAAGCTCTCGCGCAGGCGCTTCTCAAGTACGAGACGCTCGATGCAGCTGAAGTGCACGCGTTGATCCGCGGTGAATCGCTCGATCGTCCGACCGTCCACGAACTGCTCGACTCCGATCACATCGGCACCACGCGGCTGATCGCCAAGCCTGCGAAGCCCAAGTCGCCGCCGGAGCCCGAACTCGGCTCGGGCCCTCTGCCCCAACCGGGATGAGGATCAGAAGTGGCGCGCGCTCTTTCCCCCCTTATGAAGGGGGGATCAAGGAGGGTTCTTCTGCCCGCACGTGATGCAGACAGCCCCCGTCCCCCCCTTTGCAAGAGGGGAAATCACTGCACTGGCGGACAAGCCGCCCCAGTGGCCCCAAGTGCATCAAGATGGTCGAAACCTGCGATGGGCGGCACGCGGCCCATCTGTCCGGTATATTCGCTACCTGCCTGACGGGCAAGACGCCCGTCCCACCCAGCAGAGGGTCGGCATGCCAAAGCAAGGGTGCACCGCTCGCTCACGGTCGCGGCTCGGATGACTTTCAATTGTCACATATGCATCCTCTCAGTGAACCTTGGCCATACTTCGAGGAGGAACGGTGGGCATTCCAGCACGCAAAAAAAGGACCGGTCGGAAGAACGCCACCTCGCCGGCTGTGCCGGCCGGCAAGACGTCGGACGTCGAGGCTGTCCGACGACGCGCCAAGGCCATCGTGCGTATCCTGCACAAGAGCTACCCGGATGCGACCTGCGCGCTGGAACATCACGATCCGTTCCAATTGCTCGTGGCCACGATACTCTCCGCCCAATGCACCGATGAAGCCGTCAACAAGGTGACGCCCGTGCTGTTCGCGCGGTATCCATCGCCGGATAAACTGGCAAAGGCCGATCCTGCGGTGGTCGAGCAGATCATTCGACCGACAGGGTTCTACCGGCAGAAAACACGAAGCATCATCACCGCATCGCATTCGATCGTCGAAACGTTCGGCGGGCGCGTCCCCGACACGATGGAAGGGCTGACGAGCCTGCCGGGTGTCGCCCGTAAGACCGCCAACGTCATACTCGGCACAGCCTACGGGCAAAACGAGGGGTTCGTGGTCGATACGCACGTGGGGCGCCTCGCGCACCGGCTCGGGTTGACCTGGCGGAGTCGGGACCCGAAAGACGCAATCAAAATCGAACAGGACCTGTGCGAGGTCGTTGCGCGAAGCGAATGGACGTTCCTCGGCCACGCGCTCATCTGGCACGGCCGACGGGCATGCACCGCACGCAAGCCCGACTGTAAAGCCTGTGAGTTGAACAGGTTGTGCCCTTCTGCATTCACCTTCGAAAGCAATGTCAAGGAGACGGTCAAGAAGGCGGCCAATGCAGTGAGCAAAGCCGCCGGCAAGACGGTGATCGCTAAGAAACGCAAACGCTGAGGCAGCCGTTTCAGCAGCGACCTTCTGGTAGCACTTGCGGA
>PWPN01000374.1 GCA_003557125.1 Phycisphaerae bacterium
CTCGAAGGAAGAAATGCAGTCCATGAACGAGGAGCTGCAAACCATCAACACCGAGCTTCAGGCAAAGCTCGATGATCTCGCCCTGGCCCAGAGCGACATGCAGAACGTGCTCAACAGCATCGAGATCGCGATCCTGTTCCTGGACCAGAACCTGAACGTGCGGCGCTACACCGAGCGTGCCGCGTCGATCATCAACCTGCGGGAAAGCGATGTCGGCCGGCCGTTGAGTGACCTGACCAGCAGCATGGAATACCCGACGCTGCACGCGGACGCGCTGGAAACCCTGCGCACGCTGACCCCCTCGGAAAAGCAGATCAAGACGGCCGATGGACGCTGGTTCTCGGTGCGCATCATGCCCTATCGCCGACTGGACAACGCCATTGACGGCGTCGTCATTACCCTTTTCGACATTACCGATACGAAGGCGCTCGAAACGCGGCTGCGCGGGGAATCCAGAGTGTAGTTCGGCGGCTGAAGGTACGGAATCGCACCGACTGCATGTGGCTTCGGGGTGATAGTGGAGGTTGGGAGGGCCAACACGCATCGCGATGTTGGCTCCTGGCTCCAGGATACCTCAAGAGGACACCGTCATGCGTCGTTACGTCCAGTTTCTATCGATTTTCCTGTTGGCATTTGCGGTCATTGGGTTGGCGGCTTGCACGGCAACCGATACCCGTCAGGCACCCGGCGAATACGTCGATGACAGCGTAGTCACCGGGAAAGTCAAAACCGCCATCTTCAACGACCCTGATCTGAAGGTGATGGAGATAAGCGTCGAAACCTTTCGGGGCGAGGTTCAGTTGAGTGGCTTCGTCAGCTCACAGGCTGCTGCGGATCGAGCTGTTGCCGTGGCGAGCGACGTGGGTGGTGTCACATCGGTGACGGATAATATGACCATCAAATAGATGCGTCCGTCATGCTTGACTAGAGGGTTACCGTGGCGAGTGTTCGATCGCAGCAATCGGGCGTCACGAAGTCGCCAGCGAGACGGCGAACGAAAAACGCCACTCATGGGTTGTCCAGCCAGTCACCAGCCCAGCGGTAACCCTGGGCTTGCAGCTCGGTGAGGACGGGCCACCCGGCGTTCATCTTGCTGGAGGCGCTGAGATGCTCGAGTTCCAGTCCCTCGGCATCGATCAACTGGTGGAGCAAATGGATTGACCGCAGCTCCTTGACCAGATTCACCAGCCTGGCTACCAGGTCACGCAGCGGGTTCATGCTCAGAGGATTGAGCTTGGCCGGCGGCACCCACTGGGACAGCGCCTCGTAGAACAGGTAACCGGGCGAGCAATCCAGGCTGTAATTGCCCATTAGCCGATCCCAGGGGCTGCAGGCCATCCGCAACAACCACCGCGTTCATTGCCCCGGCACTGGTGCCGCTGATGCCGTCGATTTCCAGGCGTTCGCCTTCCAGTATGCGATCCAGAACGCCCCAGGTCAGGGCGCCGTGCGCACCACCGCCCTGGAGGGCGAGGTCGATCAGTTTGCTCATGGGGTTTGCTTCGGGCGGCACCGTTTGTGGTGCAATGCACCATATCACGTCCCCGTGTCGAGCGACGTCGCGATGTCGTCCGCGTGAACGAGAGAGGGCTGTTGTCGCCGGCAGCGGGCTGACCGTGGCCAATGGGCGCGCTGGTGCTGACCATTGGCGGGGACCGGCGGCGCAACGGCCACGATCCCCGCCCCGACTCACCTCCGGAATGGCACGCTCGTCATGCCCCTCCGGTCGTCGGATTGGTCACGCTCCCGACGCGGCAGATCCTGCTGGCGGGGATATCCAGGCAGCGTGAGTGCTCCTGGATGATGTCGGTATCCTTCGCAATATAGACGCAGAAGATCTTGTCCTCGGCGACATAGCTGTGCAACCACTGCAGGTCGGCCGGTCCCAGTTCGTTGCGGACTGCGTTGGACTGGCGGGACGCCTCTTGCAACTGCTCGGCGGTAAGCTCATGGGCTCCTGGCACTTCGCGCTCGATCATATACATTGGCATGGCTGATCCCTCCTTACGCTTGCGAGCATACCAACAGTATGTAAAATAGATACCGACGGTATGCTTGTCAAGGAGATATCCATTTGAGTGTACTCTCGCGGAAAGTTGCTCAGGGCCGGGCCACCCGGGAGAAGCTGATCGCGGCGGCACGGGCCGAGTTCGGCGAGCGCGGCTACGCAGAGACCTCGGTCGACGAGATCGTGCGGCGCGCCGAGGTAACCAAGGGCGCGTTCTATCATCACTTCTCGGGAAAGGATGACTTGTTCCTGCGCGTGTTCGAGAACATCAAGCGCGAGCTGGGGCGAGCGGCATTCGTCATTCACGGCGACTACAAACCGTTCGGCGATCCGGGTTCCCGCGACATCCCGATGGATGAGTCGTTCCACGCCCGCAGCAACCATGATATCTGGCGGCAGCTCATCGATCGCTGCCAGCGCTACGTCGAACTCCACGTTGATCCCCAGCTACGGCGCATCGTGTTGGTAGACGCCCGCTGGGTGCTCTCCTGGAAGACCTGGCAGCGCGTCGAGGGCGAGCACGGCATCACCCTGCTGCGAGCGGATCTGCGCATCGCGATGCGCCGCGGCATCGTGCGCCCACTACCACTGCATACACTGGCGACGCTGCTAACGGGCGTCCTGAATGAGGCCTGTCTGCTGGTGGCCAACAGGCCCGAGGCGGAGGCAGCGCTGGACGATGCGATGAGCGTCATCGCCTGCTTCCTCGACGGCCTGCAAACCGGCGAGTTTCATCAGGAAAGCGGATGCCTCCCCTAAAGGCCTGGCGAGCCATGGTCTACTTAACCGAATCGGCATTCCCCGGGCTCGGCGGTCCGGAGGTCAGCCCGGCGAATCCGGGAGCCGGTATCGCGTGGAGGTGCAGGTCGTAACCGGGGGGCTGTATCTGACAATCCCCTGGCGCTACAGACGCATGCTCGATCGAGTCCAAGACAGATGACACCGGTGTCGCTCTTGTAGTCGAGCGGTTGCGTGCCTCCCCGGGCGTGCATCCGAAACAAATGTTGCACCGCAACAATATTTGGCGTATATTGCTTCGTATCAAGGGCAAAAGGCCTTTGCAGAACGCACCACCCAAAGGATGTTGATGATGAGCAACGAAACCGTTAACCAGACGTACACCCAGATCGAGAACACCGTCGCGGGCCCGGCTCGCACCTATGCGAGCCTTGTGCTGGATTATGTCGAGCAACTCGCGAACCTGCA
>PWPN01000057.1 GCA_003557125.1 Phycisphaerae bacterium
CAATCGAACGTCCAACGGCAGAAAACTGCTCAACCGTCAACGTCGCAGAGGGCGGCACACGTTGTCGGTGATGGACTGACGATCGTCTGATTTCAATGGGCGTCGTCAATGGCCCGTGTGAATGGGCGGATGTGAATCGCCCGATATGAATATTTCTGTAACGGCCGTCCCCCGTGGGCGGCCGTTATTGCTTTCTGGCTTCGGTAGATCTGTAACGGCCGTCCCCCACGAAACACTGCGCACAGAGCAGTGACACACAATCGACGGGCGAGACGCCCGTACCACCCTGGCATCTCGCACCTCCCCGGCTCGGATTGTTGTGGGCACTTACATAACGAACGAAGCGCCGGTACACCCTGGCAATCCCGTATCCTGGCAATTGAAGGGAGCCCCATGCCGAAGCTGAACCTTCAGCTCGATTTCCGGGCAGGGGCGGGCCAAGAGGCGCGCGTGAAGCGCCCGTTCCGGCTGATGACCTTCCCATCCGCTTCGATCACCCCGCCGCGCCGCAGGTCGCAGACCATGTCCCAGTGCAGGCCGCTGTCGTTCTTGGAGCCCGTTTCGGGATAGCCTGCACCGACGGCGGCATGAAATGTCCCGCCGATCTTCTCGTCGAACAGGGTGTTGCGCGTGTACTCGGTAATCGCGTAGTTCGTTCCGATGGCGATTTCGCCCAAGCGCCTTGCGCCACGGTCCTGGTCGAGCATCTGGATCAGGAACTGTTCGCCCTTGGAGGCCGACGCATCGACGACGCGACCGCCCTTGAACTGCAATCGGATGTCGTGCACTTCGCGCCCGCCGTGCACGGCTGGGAAGCTGAAACAGACGACGCCCTCGGTCGCATCCTCGACGGGCCCGGTAAAAACCTCGCCGTCGGGGAAGTTCTCGTGACCGTCGCAGTTGATCCACCGCCGACCGGCCACGCCGACGCGCAGGTCCGTGCCGGCCGGTGTCACGAAGCGCACTTCGCGGCATCGGTTCAGGAAATCGCACAAGCGTTGCTGGCGCGTGCTGATCTTGCGCCACTCGGCGATCGGATCGCGCAGATGCAGCAGGCCGGCGGTGTAGACGAACCGCTCGTACTGGGCCAGTGACATCTCCGCATCCTGGGCAGCGGCCGGGCAGGGAAACTGCGTCCCGGACCAGCGAAGCTTTTTCGTGCCCTTCTGCGAGGCGCGTTCGAGAAAGCGTTTCATGATCGGTCGGCGGGCCTGGGCGACGGCCGCCTGGCGACCGGGGGCCACCCGCGTCATCGCTTTGGTGTTTTCCTCGGCCCAGATGCCGATCGAGCAGTCGATCGCGTCGACCTCACGGCGAGCAAGCGGGCCGACGTAGGCGAGCTGCTTGGGGCCGGCCAGCTCGTAGAATGCTTCGGCACACTGATCGTCGCTGATGCGAAGCAGTGGATGCGCGCCGGCCTGGAGCACGTGGCGATAGACGGCCCGGATGAGCGGCAAGGCCACCGTCGACCCGGAAATCCGGACGAGATGGCCGCGTCGCACTTCGACCGAATAACGGACCAGAACGTGAGCGAGTTTATCGATTCTTGGATCGTGCATGGCCGCAGGTTACCGCTTCCGGAAAGGTACGACAAGACGCACGAAGTGCAATCGCCACTTGGGCAGCTTTACCCCCCCAGCTCGTCATCGAACTGGAAAGGTTTGTTGGCGATGAGCATGGGGCGGTGACGCGCGACGCTCATCAACAGGCCGACGAGAACGAAGCTGGCCACGACGCTGCTGCCGCCCGCGCTGACGAAGGGGAGCGTGATCCCCGTGATCGGGCCCAGCCCGACCGTCATGCACAGGTTGGTGACCGATTGCACCGCCAGCATCGCGGTCAGCCCGACGGCCACGAGCCGCCCGAAGGGATCGTCCGTGAATGTGGCGACCTCCATGCCGATGAGCAGGAGGCAGAAGTAGCAGAGAATCACGATGAGTGCGCCGGCCATCCCCCACTGGTGTGCGATCATCGCGAAGATGAAGTCGTTGTGGCGCTCGGGCAGGAGGTTGTGCTGAACGAACGGGCCGTGGGCGAACCCCTGACCTCGCATGCCGCCGCTGCCGATGGCTGCCTTGCTGTGCTCGAGCTGATACCCCGAGTGCGTCTCCCAGTCGGTCAGTTCCCTCCACCACTGCCCTCTGTCGGTGCCGGACGAACGCAGCGAATCCCAGTGGTCGGGGTTGCGCAGGAAGAACTCGCGGAGCGTTTCACTTTGCAACAGGACCCCGGTGATCCGAAGTCGCTGGTAGTCGCGGATATTGAGGAAGAACACGGGCGCGCACAATGTCCCCAGCAGCAGCACGACCAGCAGGTGCTTGCGCTTCGCGCCGGCTGCGAACAGCATCGCCAGCAGCACCGGCCCGAACAGCAGGACCGTTCCCAGGTCCGGCTGAAGGAGGATCAGGGACATCGGCACGAGCGTGATCGCGAACGGCGCGAGCAGGCCGCCGAGCGTGCGGTAATTGCGACGGTAGCGCAGGTACCACGCGATGGCCAACACGTAGGCGATCTTCATCATCTCCGCGGGCTGGACCTGTTGGCCGGCGATCTGCAGCCAGCGTCGCGTGCCGCGGCGGACGGGCACGAAACTCAGGTTGAGCCACCGGTCGGCGATGAGCAGGGCCAAGAGGCCGACACAGATCGCGAACAAAGGCCAGGCCACCCGACCGAGCCGGTGGTAACCGACAAGCATGACCAGCACCATCGCCACGAGGCCGGCGCCGATGAACTGGAGCTGGCGGATCGCGTCCGGAGAGAGCCAACCGCCCTGCGGATCGGCCCCGGTCGCGTGGATCGTCGCCACCCCGGCCGCACAGAGCGGAATGACCGGCAGCAGGAACGCCCAGACCGGAGACCAGCGTTCTGTCCCAATCAGGGCCATCCGTCCACCAGCCCTTCCGCCAGAATGGCGACGTCGTCACCCGCATGCCGATTCCCGGACGCATGAACCGGCGTCCGCATATGCTCGAGGATGGTCTGAAGCATATCGCGGGCCACGGGCGAAGCAACCTCACCGCCATGGCCTGCGTATTCGATAACCACGGCCAGGGCGATCGACGAGGTGCCGGTGCGGACATCGGCGAGGTAATCGTTCTGCGGCGCGAGATAGCCGACGAACCAGGCGTGCGTATAGGGCTGCGGAGCGTCGGGCGGGAAACGGCGATGGGACCGCCATCCGGTCACGGTGATCTGGTCGCGCTGCTCGG
>PWPN01000299.1 GCA_003557125.1 Phycisphaerae bacterium
AGCCGATGCACGAGGCGCAGTTCCGAGGCGATCTTCAACTGCTCGGCCAGCACCTCGCGCAACGCGACCTCGCCCTGCCTGCCGGGGATGGTCAATACGCCGGCCGGCTTGTTGATGACCAGAAGGTGATCGTCTTGGTAAAGAATGTCAGGGCCGCGGGGCAAGACGTACTCCCCTTCTCTTAAAAAAAGGCCTGCAGACGCGAGCCTGGCCGGATGGCTCAACCAATGCCGATCCGCCATCGTACCTGTCAGGCCTGGGTTTGCGAAGCCAGGAACGCTTCGATCTCCGCGCGATGCGGGATCGAAGGCTGGGCCCCGAGGCGCGTCACCGAAATCGCAGCCGCGGCACAAGCGAACCGGACGGCGTCGGCCAGCGCGCGCCGCTCAGCCAGAGCGACTGCCAGGACGCCGTTGAAGACGTCGCCGGCCCCGGTCGTGTCGACGGGCTCGACCCGGAAACCTGCGATCCGCGCGACGCCCTCGGGCGATGCGACCAGCGCACCGGCTGCACCGAGCGTCACGATGACCGTACCCGCCCCCGCCTCCCGCAATCGTTGGGCCGCTGCCTCGGAGTCGTCAGCCTCCGTTCTTTCGGTCCGGCCCGAACCGTCCCCACCCGCCAACTGGGCGGCCTCGGTCTCGTTGGGCGTCAGGTAGCTGATCGCTGCCGTCAAAGACGCTTCCAGCGCCTGTTCCGGCGCGGGCGCCGGGTTGAGCAACACCGGCACGCCGACTTTGGAGGCGATCCGTACCGTTTCGGCCACGGTTTCAAGAGGGACTTCGAGTTGACACAGAACGATCGATGCCGACCGAATCGCTCCCTCGGCGGCCCGGACATCGTCCGGCGACAATCGACCGTTCGCCCCCGCAGCGACGGCGATGCTGTTCTGGCCGTTCCGGGCGACCTGGATGAGCGCGACACCCGAGGCTGCTTGCCGATCGCGCGTCACGTGTTGGACGTCGATCCCGTCGGCCTGGAAACCCTCCAGCGCTTTGCGTCCGAACAGATCGTCACCGACCCGCGCCACAAACGTCACGTTCGCCCCGGCCCGTGCGGCTGCGACCGCCTGGTTGGCGCCCTTACCGCCGGCTGCCATCGTGAACGCACCGCCCAGAATCGTTTCACCCGGACGCGGGATCCGCGCGACCTGGACGACCATGTCCGTATTCGAACTGCCGACCACGACGATGTGCGGGCGAGTACACATGCGAGACCGGTCCTTTCCTTGCCGAACGGCTGACAGGAGCGCATCGTTTCCCGGCACGGCAGCCCGCACCGCTGCTCACGCACCCTCTAACCGATACAGGCGTACAGGGCAATTTTCGCAGGTGTCGTCAGGCCCGACGATGCGAGCGGTGCGGACGGGTTGAGCACAACCTCACTCGGCCTGTGCATGCGATGCGAACCAGCGGAGATATTCCTCGGGATGGTCCTGGGGCAGCCTTTCGAGCGTATCCAGAAAGGCGTCCATCACCTCGGTGTCGAGCATGGAGCCCGTATCTTCCAGCATGATCTCCAGGGCACGGGCATGGCTGTACGCATGACGATAGGACCGCGTCGAGGTCAGCGCGTCGAACGTGTCCGCGACGTGAACGATCCGGGCAAGGAGCGGGATGCGGTCGCCGGCCAATCCCTCGGGATAGCCCTTGCCGTCCGGCCTTTCGTGGTGATAGAGGACCACGTCGAGGACGCCGGCCAGCGAGGCGACCGGTGCGAGGATGGCATGGCCCCGGGCCGGGTGATCCTGGATGATCGCGTACTCCTCGTCGGTCAACGCGCCGGGCTTGTTCAAAACGTGCTCGGGCGTCCCGATCTTACCGATGTCGTGAAGCAACCCGCCCCATTCGAGCTCGCGCAACTGCCTGGGCGAGAGCTTCATCCGTTGCCCGATGGCCCGTGCCAGAAAGCCGACCCGCTCGGAATGACCGGAGGTGTAGGGGTCTTTCTGGTCGATCGCGTTGGCCAGGGCATGGACCGATTCGAAACTGGTCCGCTTGAGCTGCTCGATAAGGCGCAGGTTCCCCAGGATGTGGCTGCCGAACGTCAACGCCGAATCGAGCAGCAGCATGTCGCCGGCTTCGAAACATCGCCCGCGACGGATGACGCCCACCGCGGCGAACCGGTTCTCGCCATGACGCAACGGCCCCCACAGGGATGTGCCGTACCCGCGCTTCCGGAAGTCGTCGCCGTCGACGCACGTCACCACCGACCGACCGCACACACGCAACTGGCGCAGGGCATGAGCCATCTCGGATGGGAGCGGCACGCCTTCGATGTGCCCGGGCCACGATTCGCAATGCGCGCACGTCCCGCCCTCGACCCGCAGATGCGGCAGGAGCGCGTCGGCTTGCACGGACGAAAAACGACCGTCTTCCGCGACCTGAAAGACCATCTCGGCGTCCGGGTCGATGCAGAGCACCTGGTCGGCGTCGTAAATGACCTGGAGCTTCTCGAGCAGGACCCGGCGCACGTCGGAACTTTCGGCGAGATCGGCTACCTGCCCGCTGATGTCGAAAATCAGGTTCACCTGCTCGTAGCACTGGAGAACTTCGTTGGCCAGACCTTCGTTTTCCTGGTTCAGTCGCCAATGCTCCACCGCAGCGCCGTGGAGCGCCTCGATGGCTGGACGCGCGAAGGTCTCCTCACGCTCGCACGAGAAAGGAGGATGCAGCACAAGGGTGATCGGATGGCTGTCGACCGGGTCCGTCCGCAAGGATACCTCGTAGCCCTCGGAACACACGCCCCTCGGAGGCCCGTCCAGGCTCTCGCGGGGCTCGGAACCGTAGCCGTCGCTGAAACGAAGTGCCAGGCGACGAAGAAAAGCACATCCATCCGTACCTGCCCGGCCGGGATCGCCCGATAAACAGCGGTCCAGGCACGTTTGCGGGATCTGGCAGCCGGTCGTCGAAAAATACCCGCCGCTCCAGTCGTGGGTGCACGGCCGAACGGGCGGCGGAGCAGCGATCACACTGGTGTGCGATTCATCATCCATCGACGCGACCCTCCTCCAGACAAACGGCCACTGCCGATCCGGTAAACCCTTGGATGGCACCTGCGGTCATGGAATTTTCGATCGTTTCGACCAGTTGCATCGGACTGAAGGGCTTCGGATACACCACCGCGCCCATGGCGGCGGCCAGGCGGGCGACTTCGTGCCGATCGCAACGGGATGTCAAGATGATGGCCGGTCGGTCGTTCA
>PWPN01000072.1 GCA_003557125.1 Phycisphaerae bacterium
GCCGGCACGCTCGAATACAAGACGATCTTCGCAGTGGGGTTGCTGCTGTTTCTGATCACGCTGACGATCAACGTCATCGCTCAGCGCGTCTTCATGCGTTTCCGGGAGGCCTACGAATGAGCCGTTCACAAGCCGACTGGACGCTGGCTGCCCCTGCCCCGCCGGGCGGGTCGTACGAGCGTTCGCGCACCGACCGGACCGACGCATTGTTTCGACCGCGTCTCGGTCTGCGTCGCTTTATCGGCACGCTCTTTGCAGTTACCTGCCTGTTGATGACCGTGGCAGCCATCGGCATGCTCGTGGTATTGCTGGTCCGCGTCGGTCTCGACGCTCGGCCCTGGCTGAGCAGGCACTTCCTGACCAACTTCCCCTCGACACTCTATCCCGAGCGCGCCGGCATCTGGAGCGCGCTGGTCGGCACCGCGTGGCTCATCGGCCTGACCTCGCTGTTCTCGGTTCCCATCGGCATCGGGGCGGCCATCTACCTCGAGGAATACGCGCGCAAGAACTGGTTCTCCCGCCTCGTGCACCTCAACATCGCCAATCTCGCCGGCGTACCGTCGATCGTCTACGGCATCCTCGGCCTGGCGATGTTCGTGCGATTCTGCCACCTCGGCCGATCCGTGCTGGCAGGTGCCTTGACCATGAGTCTGCTCGTCCTGCCGGTGATCATTATCGCCGCGCGCGAGGCACTTTCCGCCGTCCCCGATTCGATCCGCCACGCAGCCTATGCGCTGGGTGCGACGCGCTGGCAGGTGATCTGGCATCACGTGCTGCCGGCCGCCCTGCCCGGCATCTGCACGGGGATCATCCTGGCGCTCTCGCGTGCCGTCGGCGAGGCTGCCCCGCTCATGATGATCGGCGCGCTGACGTACGTCGCCTTCGTGCCGTCCGGCCCGCTCGACACCTTCACCGCCCTGCCCATCCAGATTTACGATTGGGTGAGTCGGCCTCAAAGCGACTTCCACGGATTGGCTGCAGCCGCGATCGTCGTGCTGTTGGCCATCCTGCTGACCATGAACGCGCTGGCAATCGGTTTGCGAAGCTGGTATCAGGGAAGGCAACCATGATGACCGACGTGCAAGAATACGACCTTTCGAATGACAGATCGGGCACGATCGCGCGACCGGCCATACCCGCTGTCCAGGTCCGCCCCGCCGCATCTTCCGACGCCGTCCCACAGTCGGCCGACGATGCTCCCGTCATCACGACCGACGCGCTGAGCATCTATTACGGAAAGTTCGCCGCCGTCCAGGAAGCCACGATGGCCATCCCCCCACGGCAGGTGACAGCCATCATCGGCCCGTCCGGTTGCGGCAAGTCCACGCTGCTCCGGGCGTTCAACCGGATGAACGACTTCATCCCCGGCATGCGGGTCACAGGCGGTCTGCGGTGCCTCGATTGGGAGGTCTACGGGTCGAAAACCGATGCCGTCGAGCTGCGCCGCCGCGTGGGCATGGTCTTTCAGAAACCGAACCCGTTCCCGAAATCGACCTACAAGAACGTCGCGTGGGGCGCGCGGGTCAACGGCTACCGCGGCGACCTCGACGAGCTCGTCGAGCGCTCCCTCCGCCAGGCGGCGCTCTGGGACGAGGTCAAGGACAAACTCCACGCCAGCTCCCTGGCACTGTCCGGCGGCCAGCAGCAGCGCCTCTGCATCGCGCGGGCGATCGCGCTTCAGCCGGACATCCTGCTTATGGACGAGCCCTGCTCGGCGCTCGATCCGATCGCGACCTCCAAGATCGAGGACCTCATCGACGCCTTGAAGGAACGCTACACGGTCGTGCTCGTCACGCACAACATGCAGCAGGCTGCCCGCGTCTCGGACCTGACCGCCTTCATGTACATGGGCCGACTGATCGAGTTCGACGCGACGAACACGATCTTCACGAGCCCGCACAACCGGCAGACCCAGGACTACATCACGGGCCGATTCGGATAACGACCATGACCGTTCATTTCGTACACCTTCTCGACGAACTGCAACGACGCTCGCTCCGCATGGCCAGCGCCGTAGAGGACATGGTGCAGGAAGCGTGCGAGGCTGTCGCGCACACGAACCACGAGCTCGCGCGCCGGATCATCGCGCGGGATACCGACATCGACGCCGAGGAGGTCGCTGTCGAGGGCGAGGCCCTCCGCCTCATGACGCTCTTTCAGCCGATGGGCGCCGACATGCGGCAGCTCTGCGCGATCCTCAAGGTGAACAACGATCTCGAGCGGATCGCCGACTGCGCGGTGAACATGGCCGAGCGCGCGCGCCATCTCGACGCCGATGCGCCGGCCGACGTCCGCAACGAGCTGACAGCCATCTTCCCAGCCGTCCGGCGCATGCTTCATGAGGCTGTCCGTGCCTACGCCGGTAATGACCAAACCTTGGCCGAGCGCGTCCTCACCGAGGACGAGGTCATCGATACATTCTATGGCGAGTTCATCCGCAACATCGCCGCGCTGGCGCATCAGTCGCCTGAACGGATGCACGCCCTGCTTGACTACCTTTCGATCGCCAAGAACCTCGAGCGCATCGCGGACCATGCCTCGAACGTGGCCGAGGACGTCATCTACTTAACTACCGGCCAAATCGTCCGCCATCAGGGCAAATGAGCCCGGCACCACCATCTTCTTTTGAAGACCCCAATTCCGATGTTGCGCGATGGCGTTGACGAATCCGCCGAAAAAAGCTTTCATGTCGGCCGGCGATCCCACGGTCACCACGCCATCGGCAAGGATCGGCTGATCCCCTGACTCCTGTGCGAGTTCGACGCCTGCATCTACACGATCATGGCTACGATCGTCTGGGTCTTGGACATTCAATTCGGATCGATCACGTCGGCTATCATCCTGGCCATGGCATCGTGTCCCGCCTGTGAAAGATGAAGGCCGTCGATCGTCCCATCCTTCGTTGCCAGCACACGTGCAAAATAGCGCTTGGGCAGAAGAATGGCATCGTATTGAGAAGCCATCTCGCGTTGCGCCTGCCCGAACGCATTTTTGAAAGGAATGAGGGGAAGTTCAACAAGGAGAATCCGGTGATGGTTTTCGCGCAGTGAGGACAGAAGCGTGTTCAGGTCGGCTCGGAACGCGGAGGCGTGCGTATCTCCTAAAAGATCATTGCCTCCGATCGCGACAACAACAAGGCAGTGGGATCCGGTAATGCCTTTTGCTTGAACGATGGCGTCGTTGGCTAGATCGGAAGAGCACA
>PWPN01000162.1 GCA_003557125.1 Phycisphaerae bacterium
CTGCACGAAGATTTCGATACGGGCGTTCGCTGCCCGTCTACGCCACTGGAAAAGTGAGCCCGGCCCCTCGACGCTCCCCCCAGAGACCGTCGGAGGCCGGGCCCGATCCTGCACGAGGTCATCCCCAAACGTCCTCGCAAGTCATTGTAGGGCGACCCAGGTGCCAGACCAGTCTTGCGATCGATCAAGTCAAAATTGGGGGTAAATACCCTTTTGTGAGTCGGGTGGTACGGGCGTCTCGCCCGTCGGGTTGTGAAGGTGTAAGAGTAAGATGACCGTCCCCTGAATGCGACCGCGCGGGCTTCAAGCCCGAGGCTCTTTGACTTGCGAGTCGCCGGGCACCGTCAATCGCTTGTTTGGGGTGTCAGCGGTCTATCCCCTCCGCGAGGTATTCGGCGCAGCGCGACTTGTCGATGCGTTCCTGTCGGCCGGTGTCGCGGTCGCGTACGGTCACGGTACCGTCCTCCTTGGTCTGGCCGTCGACCGTGAAGCAGTAGGGGGTGCCCGCCTCGTCCATGCGCGCGTAGCGTTTGCCGATCGATTGCTTGGCGTCGTACTGGACGGGCCAGCGCGCGCGGAGCGCGCGATAGATCGGTTCGGCGATATCGGGCAGCCCGTCCTTGGCGACCAGCGGGAAGACGGCCGCCTTGATCGGCGCGATCCGCGGGTGGAACTTCATGAGCTCCGGGCTCGGGCGCGATTCGTCGACCGTATAGGCTTCGCAGATGAACGCGAGCGTCGCGCGGTCGGCCCCGGCCGACGGCTCGACGACGTGCGGGACGAAGCGCTCTTTGCGCTCCGTATCGAAGTAGGTGAGGTCCTTGCCGCTCCCCTTGTAACGCGGCTTTCCGTTTGCATCGACGTCGAGGACGAGTTTGCCGTCCTGCGAGGCGAGCTTGCCTTCCATGTGGCTGCGCAGGTCGAAATCGCCGCGATGGGCCACGCCTTCGAGCTCGCCGAAGTCGCCCTCGGCCAGGAACGGGTAGGCGTACTCGATGTCGCTCGTGCCGCAACTGTAGTGCGAAAGCTCCTCCTTGCCGTGCTCGCGGAGCCGCAGCCGATCGCTGGCGAGCCCGAGATCGACGTACCATTGGAGGCGCCGATCGCGCCAGTATTCGTACCAGCGGTTCGACTCGTCGGGATGGCAGAAGAACTCGATCTCCATCTGCTCGAACTCGCGCGAGCGGAAGATGAAATTCCGAGGCGTGATCTCGTTGCGGAAGCTCTTGCCCATCTGCGCGATGCCGAAGGGCAGCTTGATCCGCGTCGAGTCGCAGACGTTCTTGAAATTGACGAAGATCCCCTGTGCGGTCTCCGGGCGAAGGAAGGCCTTGTTATCTTCATCGCGGACGGCCCCGGTGTACGTCTCGAACATGAGGTTGAAGTCGCGCGGCTCGGTGAGCGTCCCGGGCTCGTCCGCGTCTGGCCCGACGACCCGATGGAATTCCCCACCGGGGATCTCCAGGAGCGGCTTGACATGGTACTGCTCGTCGGGCAGGGGCGGCTTGGTTTTTTCGTGTTTGGCGAGCTTCTTTTCGGCCCTGGCCCGGCTTTCGTCGTCGGACTCGACGAACGCGTACATCCGGTTCGTCCCGGAATCCGTCCTGTTTTTCACGACGCACAGCTGGTCGGCCCGGTACCGGTTCTTGGTGGCCTTGCAATCGACCATCTTGTCGCTGAACAGGTCGTAATGGCCGCTGACCTTCCAGACGTGCGGGTGCATGATGATCGTGCAGTCGAGGCCGACCATGTCGTCGCGGGCATGGACCATGTCATGCCACCAGGCTTCTTTGATGTTGCGCTTCAGCTCGACGCCGAGCGGCCCGTAGTCCCAGAAGCCGTTGATGCCGCCGTAGATTTCGCTGCTCTGGAAGATGAAGCCGCGACGGCGGCACAGGGCGACGATCCGATCCATTGTATTATTGGCCACGGTAGCCATCAGTGCGGTATTCCTGTCGAAAGAGCATTGGTCCGGCCGCCTTTCCACGGGACGGCCATGGGAAACCTGCATCTTACCCGCTGACGGGCTGCACCCCAACCGCACGATCACGCAGCACAGCCACGATCTGGGCGGGGCTGTCCACGAAATGCAGATGTTCGCCGTCGCGGGGTCGAAGGGCGAGCACCGGTTCGACAGCGGGCTTCCAGAAGTCGCCCAGTAGAAAGATCGGCTTGGGCCGAACGAGTCTTTTGCAGACGAATTCCCAGGCGACGGCCCATTCGGTAAGCGTTCCCGTCCCGCCGGGCAACGCGATAAACGCGCAGGCCAATCGCACCATCGTGCGGGTCCGTTCGAGAGGATCGTCCTCGTGGATCTCCTCGTCGATCCAGGGGTTGGCCTGTGGCCGTCGCCCGCCCCGGCCGGCGAACCGCCGACACGTTACGCCGATCGTACGCCCGCCGGCCTCCTTGGCGCCGCGGGCTCCGGCTTCCATCGTCCCCCCGTAACCGCCGTTGGCGACGGTGTAACCGGCCTCGGCCAGGGCATGACCGAGGGCATAAGCCTGCGCGTAGAGCGTTTTGCCCGTGCCCGCGGTATAGCTGCCGAAGATGGAGACGATTTTTTCACGCTTTCCGCGTCGGGCCGGAGTCATGATGGAAAACCTCGTCAAGGCGATTTACTTGGATATCCCCGCTTTCGGAGCCGTCCGGCGGGGTCGCAAATTTCGGAATTGACGAAATCTACCGCAGAATGCGGTCACCCGCGAAGGGGGTCGCGGCCGATAATAACCCGAAAGGGACTGCCGTGAAGCCGCGACGCCCATCGAGGCAGCGGTTACAATCTCCGTTCGCGGCAGAACCTGTCCCGGCCGATGAGGGAGTCGGCCGACGGAGCTGCCGCCGACAGGGTGGCCGGGCGCCGACGGGGGTGGTCGGGCGGTCGACAGCCCGAAGCTATGTCATGGAGGACAGACGGTGCAAGTCAGACATTGGGTATGCCGGATCGGTTGGGGACTTGGTTTCGGGCTGGCGTTGGTGCTTGGCGGGTGTCAAGAGCCGGAAATGGAGGACTTTTACTTCGCCGAAGAGCCGCCGGACTATTACAGGCAGTTGGGGCCGGGCGAACGGGCGCTTGTGAAATTGACGGACCCGAGCCAGTTTCCGGATTTCAGGCCGGGCTTCCATCGTCGTGCGGGCCTCGAACAGGCGGCTGCGTACAGTCTCGAATACATGAGCAAGCCGTC
>PWPN01000303.1 GCA_003557125.1 Phycisphaerae bacterium
GAGACGCCCATACCACCCGGCGAGATCCCCATCTTGTAGCGGCCTTCCTTACTCGGGTGCCACTGGCGGCTTGTCCGCCAGTGCTGTGTACCGAAGAAAACCGGCTCGTTTGTGCAATGGGACGGCCGGCACGGCGAAGTCGCGGCGTAGCCGAAGGCGAAGACGAAGGAACGGCCGCTACGGGGTGCCGCTCACTCGCGCGAGGTGCCGAGGCCGGGCGGATCGATCGCAGGCGGTGCGCTCGGTCTGCGGGCCTGCCCTTCGATGGCGATCTGCGCGAAACTGGCGTGATCGTCGAACGAACCGAGGCCGATGAAACCCCATTCGTAGGTACGATCGGCCACCTCAAAGACAGGCGGCAGGTCGGGGTCGCGATCGAGGTCGACCCAGACGCGGATCGTACCTTCGTCCACGTCGCGCACGACGTCGACGCGATGCCAGCTCTTGTCGGTGATGGCCGGCCGGGTTCCCGCGTCGGCCGGGATGAGGCTCTTGCGCGTGTCGCCGTCGACGCGGATGACGTTGTTATGCCACGGGTCGGAATAATTCGACAGGTGTGCGTAATAGAAGTGCGTGCGGTCGCGTCGGCCGAAGAAAATGCACGCGTCGCGCCCGCGGACGTCGGTGGCCGTGTCGATCCGCACGTAACAGGCCATCGCGAATGATCGGAACTCATACGCGTTGTAGATCGCGTATTCCTGGGGCCTGCGGACACCGGTCAGCATCGGCCGATCGGGCTGGACAGCCATTTGCAGGATGGGGCGTTCGTCCACTTCCGTGACACGCCATAGAACCGGCGTGCGAAACGACCAGGACTCGCCCGGTGCACCGAGCGAAAAATCCTCGAAGACGCGAACGATCGTGTACGGCGAGCGATCGACCGTGCCTTGCGTGCCATCTAGTTGGCAGCTGGCCAGGATACCGACCATCAACGCACTAACGGCTGTGCGGGCCGTCGCGGACCGATCCATTGCAGTCCCCCTGCATCGCGGCAGAAATGTCTTATCCCTAAACCCTTATTCAGGATTTTGCAATACAAAGAGCCGCGGGCTTAAGCCCGCGCGGTTGTTGCGGTTTATCAGTGCGCAGCGTAATCGTAAATGACCGTTTAGTCGGTGATTCCCAGGTCGGCTTTGGTCATGATAGCCTCGAAGACGAAGCCCGCGCCTTCGACGTTTTCGCGTGCGCCTTCCTGTCGGTCGATGACGGCCACGATCTTTTCGACTTGGGCGCCGGATTCGGTCAGCGTGCGGGCAGCCTCGAGTACCTGGCCCCCCGTCGTTGCGACATCTTCGACAAGCAGGACACGATCGCCCGGTTCGAGCTTGCCTTCGAACATCTTCTGCGTGCCGTAATCTTTTTTGGCGTTGCGCACAATGACGAATGGAATCCCGGACGCCATCGACGTGGCCGCCGCCAGTGCGACCCCGCCGAGCTCGGCCCCGGCGATGCGCGTCGTGGACGAGCCCGCGTGCCGTGCGAACCGCTCGCCGAGCTCCCGCAAGATGGCCGGCTCGCCCTCGAAGAGATACTTGTCGAGGTAGTATTTACTCTTTCGGCCCGAACGCAATGTGAACTCGCCTCGCAACAGCGCCGCCGACGCGATCGCCTCAAAAAGCTCCTGGTCGTTCATGTTGGTTGACACCTCGGATTCAAAGAAACGCATTCCCATCAAACGATATCGCCGCACAATCGGCCGGGGCGGTGGCAGGCTCGGCCGGGGCGGTGGCAGGCTCGGCCGGGGCGGTGGCAGGCATCAGGGCCGGATGGGTCTGGACGGCAAAGGGCAAAAGCTCGCGGAGCTCACCCAGAGCCGCCAGGCTGTTCTCCTGGTCGGCCGACCACGTCCCAGCCAGGAACGGGCCCACCGGTTCGAGCACGTGCGTCGCACGGTCGCGCGCGGATCGGCCCTCGGCCACGACCACTTCGTACCGTTCATAAGCCTCCCACGCCTGCTGCTCGTGCGGGTAATCAACGACCCAGATCAGCAAAGGCTCCCCCGACCGTGTCGCCGGTTCTGCATCGGGCGCCGCCTCCAGCCGAGTCACCGGTTCCGCATCGGGCGCCGCCTCCTGCCGGGCACCGATCGGGACCGATGCGATCATCAGCACGGGCTCGCCGGTCAGGCCGAGCCGTGCGGTCAGCTCAGCCGGCGGCAGGTCGCGCACCCGCACGTCGTCGGCCCAGCGCAGGGCGTTCGGATCGCGCACGACCCAGACCTTGCTCTCGCGCCGCCCCTCGGCCGGAAGAGCCCTCAAAAGCACCGGCGGCTCGGCGGCCGGCAGGTAAAAAATGATCCGGTCCAGCAGGTGCACGAGCGGGTCTGCCTCTTCATCTTCGCTCGGACAGTCCTCGGAGACGATCCGCACGCAGGCGTTCCCCTGCCAGGCCAACAGCACGCGTCGCCCCTGCTCCGATCGAATTTCCCGGGCCGAGCCGTCCTGCCACCGGATCGTCAAGCCGCGTCGGCGACTCATGAGGCTGAACAGTCCGAAAGCGTCCAGGGGGTCGCCCGCCTCGAAGTACCATACGTCCGCCCGGCAGGTGAGCGATGGATCCTGCTGCGGAGACACCTGGCGTTCATAGGTCGTGCGTGCAAGGCGAATGCCTTCGAACGTGCGGGCGACCTCGACCATCGCCATATCCGGCAGGAACCGCCCCATCTCACCGCCCACAGCCACCCGGATCGGCTCGGTCTTGACCCATGCGGGCACCTCGCCGGAAGCAGGCAGCGCGTGCGGAGCGTCGGAGGCATCCTGTGCGTCGGCCGGCACGAGGATCGGCCGAGGCGGTTCCGCTTCCTGCGGGGATGTCACGACATCCTCCGGCGGTTCCTCCCGGCAGGCCGGGCCGGCCAAGATCACACCCAGCACACCCAGCGCAAGCACCAGGAGTCGGCTCATGGGCAAATTTCGTGGGGGCATGGTCGAATTTCCAGCAGAGTTCAAGGCACCCTTACGGAGGCGGCATTGTATCGGCCGAGCCGCAGAGGGTCCATAAGCGGGAAAAATGACGATGGGCGCTTCCTCTGATCAGAGCCGCGACCGTCAGGGAGCGGAGCCCCCCTGTGGGAGTGAGCATCCGTATGGGGAGCATCCGTATGGGGAGCATCCGTATGGGGAGCATCCGTATGGGGAGCATCCGTATGGGGAGCATCCGTATGGGGAAC
>PWPN01000169.1 GCA_003557125.1 Phycisphaerae bacterium
AAAAAAGAGACTGTAAGCATTTACTGCTCACAGTCTCTGTTAAGGCCTTCTGCTGCTATCCGGTCGAATGATTATGAAATCATCCGACATATGCCCATTCGGGCGACGTCTGACTCTTCACCATGACGGAGCTTGTCATGAATGCGGCTGCGTCACATTCATGCGGCGCCTCATCCAGACACCAGTGCCCGTCAACCCAGTAACGGAAAAAGTAGGCACCATCCGGCAGACTGACACGACAAACCCATTCGCCGGAACGTGAGCGGGTCATGGGAATACGCGTCTGTTCGTATGCAGGAAAGTCTACCACAAGGTACACTTCATTCGCCTTTTCCTGCTGCAACCGGAACTCATACCGACCATCGTCCAACCTTCTGAACATCTCGCACCTCCCATCCGCTCAAATCGCTTCGACCCTCCAACGGCATTAGCGTTCTATACGCCACTCGTTTTGTTTTTGTTCTAATTGAAGTCGGGCTTACCCTAACTCAATATCCTACATTATTTAAAGATAGTGTAGTTACGTCCTTTCTTATCGGCCACTGCCTCCAAGACGTATACCCGTCATTAATCATAAGTATACGCCCTGCTTGGTCCGATAAGTACGAAACGCAAATAATTTTTCCCTTCCCCCCGTGTCGGATTTGATCATCACGCAAATTGTGGCCAGTGGGTGAAAGTGGCAATGAACCGGAGAAATTGAAAGGAAGTGGTTACAGCCATACAATAACTTGGGCGTGTTTGACAGCCGCCTGCCCAGTCGCCACCCTATTCAGTCGCCGCGCCGCGCCGCCTACCCATAGTTTACAGGAAGGCCAACGTGTCCCCATTTTCTGCTTCCATCATCGTTGCGAGTGTATCATTGATGCCATATAGCACCAGCGGGAATCGCGAGGAACATACAGCAAACCTTGGCCTTATCCCTCAGCCGGTCGAAATGCGGACTGCACCCGGCGTGTTTACGATCACGCCACAGACTCCTCTGGTCGCTACGGGAGAAGCGCTCGCGGAAGCCCGCATGGCCCAGGATACGCTCGCGCCGGCCATGGGTTTTCGCCTACCTCTTATCGAAGGGGATGGGCCGCGGAACGGCGCGATCGTGTGGCTTCTCGACGAGACGCTGACCGAACTCGGCGACGAGGGGTATCGGCTCGACGTGACGACCGAAGGCGTCGTCATCCGCGCCCCGAAACGGGCCGGTCTCTTCTTCGGCCTCCAGACGATGCGCCAGCTTCTTCCGCCGGCCATCTTTCGACAGGCGCGCGTCGAGGGTATCGAATGGACATTGCCGTGCGTGTCGATCACGGACTATCCGCGCTTTCAATGGCGAGGTCTCATGGTCGATCCCGCCCGCCACTTCATTCCCAAGTCCGCCCTGCTTCGCTTCATCGACGTGATGGCCCTCCACAAATTCAACACCCTGCAACTGCATCTTACCGACGACCAGGGCTGGCGGATCGAGATCCGCAAGTATCCGAAACTCACGGAAATCGGCGCGTGGCGCGACGAGACGCTTATCGGCAACCTCCTCCACGACACACCGCACAAGTTCGACGGCCGACCGCACGGCGGCTATTACACGCAGGACGACATCCGCGAGATCGTACGCTATGCGGCTGACCGCCATGTGACGGTCGTCCCGGAAATCGAAATGCCAGGCCATGCGCGGGCAGCGATCGCATCGTATCCCGAACTCGGTTGCAACCCCGACCAACGTCTCAGCGTCCGAACGATCTGGGGAGTCTGCCAGGACATCTTCAACCCCAGCGATGAAACGATCGCCTTCCTCCAGGACGTGCTCGTCGAAGTCATGGAGCTGTTCCCCAGCACGTTTATCCACATCGGCGGCGACGAAGCCGTCAAGGACCAATGGAAGGCCAGCGAGTCGGTCCAGGCCCGCATCCGCGAATTGGGGCTCGAAGACGAGGAAGAACTGCAAAGCTGGTTCATCCGGCAGATGGACGACTTTCTCACACGGCACGGCCGACGGCTCATCGGCTGGGACGAGATCCTGCAAGGCGGACTGGCGCCCGGTGCGACGGTCATGTCCTGGCGAGGGATGGACGGGGGGATCGCAGCGGCCCGGAAAGGCCACGACGTCGTGATGGCGCCCACCTCGCACACGTATTTCGACTATTACCAGGGGCCGCCGGAGGATGAACCCCTGGCATGGGGCGGACTCCTTCCCCTGGAAACCGTCTACGACTTCGAACCGATCCCCGAAGAACTCGACAAGGAGCAGAGCCGTCATATTCTCGGCGCACAAGGACAACTCTGGGGCGAATACATCCCCGATGAACGCCAACTCGAATACATGGCCTATCCCCGTGCGTGTGCCTTGGCCGAGGTCGTCTGGTCACCGAAGGAAGGACGCGACTACGACGGCTTCCGTCAACGGCTCGAACGCCACCTGGAACGTTTAAAAGTGCTCGACGTGAACTACCGCCCGCTCGATCCGGCTAGTCGATAGCCGACGCAAAGCCCGATTACATTGCGGACGGCCAGGGTCGGTACGGCACGACCGGCCAACAATCCTGGAGTGCCGCCCGCTAACCATGGCCGATACAGCGTGTCTGATTGTGTAGCGTGCCGGCGACGGCCCAAGACGGGTTCGCTGCTTCGAAGGCACCGGGGGAGACGATCATGAAACGCACAAAAACACGTCGGAAACTTGTCGCGCTAGGCATCCTGCTGGGGATGCTTCCCGTTGCAGCCATCGTCTGCGACGTGGTCGGATACGATCCCTATTACGTTTATGACGTGTACTACGTCGATTATTTTTACACGCCCTGGTACTACTGGTAACAGCATCCCGTGTGCCACTGCTCTGTGAGCAGTGCTCGACAGGACGGCTGCTCATCAAACAGAACAACGGCCATGTCTCAGGGGAGATGGAGCCTGTGTGGGGGCCACTGGCGGCTTACCCGCCAGTGCGGTCGTACAACCCCAACGGGCGAGACGCCCGTACCACCCTTCTTTACGGGTGTGGGTCGGATTTAAGGCCGCAGACTAGACTTACGATCGGCTCGGATCACGAATGCAACTGGACGATCAGATCGATCTCGACGGGTGCATTCATCGGCAATTCGCTTACACCGACAGCAGCGCGGGCGTGGCGGCCGATATCGCCGAAGATT
>PWPN01000137.1 GCA_003557125.1 Phycisphaerae bacterium
ACCTCGGAGCCCATGCCGTCCGCACCCCTGAAAGATTTCAGAAAAATCGTCGTCGACTTGATCCAGATCAAGGACGCTTTGCCTGTTCTGTGCGATACTTCGTGCGGCCGTGGGCGAATATCCGACCCGCCGCTGGAGGTGCTTCATGCTACGCGAGATTGTCGTGATTGACGAGAGCAAGTGCGACGGGTGCGGGCTCTGCGTGCCTGCCTGTGAAGAAGGGGCGATCCGGATCATCGACGGCAAGGCCCGTCTGGTGTCTGACGTGCTCTGTGACGGGCTCGGGGCGTGCCTCGGGCACTGCCCGCAGGATGCGATCCACATCGAAAAGCGAGAGGCGGACGCATTCGACGAGGCCGCTGTGGCTGCCCACCTCGGCCACGGCGACAGCAAGGGCCATGCGACGGCATCCGCTCGCCCGCCGGTCCCCACGCCTCCACCTGCGAAGGCACCGCATCCGGCAGCCATGGCCGGTGCGGGCGGCTGCCCGGGCGCCGCTTTCAAGCGGTTGGCCGACAGTCCACAACCGCATTCGCCTCAACCGCATTCGCCTCAACCACATTCGCCTCAACCGCCCGCGGGCGGATGTCCCTCGTCGCGTTTTGCCCAGTTCGATCGATCGGGGGCGCCTGCTCGGCCCGCTCCGTCCGACGGTTCGGCCGACACAGCCGCCGACGCGCCCGCGTCCGAGCTGACCCATTGGCCTGTGCAGTTAAGGCTGCTTTCGCCGGCGGCACCGGTCCTGCGCGGGGCGAGTCTGCTCATCGCAGCCGACTGCGTGCCGGTCGCGTTTCCCGACTTCCACAGCCGACTGCTTCGAGGCCGGGCGGTCGTCATCGCCTGCCCGAAGCTCGATGATCCGGACGGCTACGTCGAGAAGCTGACCGCCATCCTGGCCGACAACGAGGTCCGCGACATCACCGTCGCCCACATGCAGGTTCCGTGCTGCACGGGCATCCTGCACATGGCTGCCGAAGCTCGCCGTCGCAGCGGTCGCAACGTGCCACTCATCGACATGGTGATCAGCCTGCAAGGCGAAGTCCTCGCCGAACGCGCGGTCCCAGCCTCCTGAGAATTAACGCAGACGACTGCCGGCAGTGACGTCACGCCGACGACAGCCGGCGCCTCGCTGACAATGGCTGCGCGGAAGTCATATACAACGGGTCAGCGCCGACCCGCCACGCAAGACACGCCCCCCGGCCCACGCGACCGGCGGGGCGTTCTTCATGGCTCGCTCGATAAAAAGCGATCCTCATCTCAGCCAATAATTCGCCCGATTCGTTAACACATCCACTGTATGAACGTCTTATTCACCGACAAGTACAGTAAGTACCATGATGATGCGGCACCTCAATGAAGCGATGCTGCACAGGTGGCGGGTATTGCCAATCCTGCGGGAGCGACGTCATGCGCATTTTTCAACGCGTCCTTAGTAGCGGCTTGCAACTGACAGGGCGGCCGCCCATTTTTGGCCCGTTCGCGCTCATCGTCACGGTCCTCATGATGGTCGTACCCTTGGCGACGGCCATGGACAATCAGGCGCTTATCGAGGCGATTCGTGCGCATGACAGCCAGATCACCGATCTGGAATACGGTCTCGAAGTGGTGTTCATGAGGAGCAATCGGCCCGAAAAAGCGCCAAGGGAAAGTGGTCTAGCACCGGATGATCCCATCCTCTCATTTGAGTATAAGTGGCGATGGAAGGGAGAGAAGCTTTATCAGGCACAAAGTGTTGATGGCGTGCTGGAATCTGAGAGAAGCTACGACGGAGAAAAAGAACGATATTTGCATTATGCCGCACGTAATTTGGATCGTAGCCCTTCGGGCTATATTCGCCGTAGTCAACCAAAATTTGGGACCTCCACCAATAGCCCCTGGGGTGTGGCTTTGAGAATATTTAATGAGGAAAAGCTCCTGGAGACTCTTCAGGATGGCCGAGCTGCCGTCCAGCCGGAGCAGATTGTTGAACAAGGCCACGAATGCATTCTGGTAGAGGGCCACCTCTGGAACCATCCGGAGCATGGACCCGGAGGACACTTCAAGTTATGGCTGGACCCGAAGTGCGGTTTCATGCCGCGGCGTTTCGAGTTGGTCGGCCTGGACGAACATGGAGAACGTATTTGGCAACACGTGTACAGTGACTACGAGTTGATCGAGAGTGCACCTGGCATCTGGTATCCCGTGGCATGGGAGGTCAAAGTCTCGCATCTGGAAGACGGTCATTTGCAACTCGGTATCCACAACCGTTATCGGCCGATATTGCCTGTACGCGTGAACCAGGGGCTCAGTGACGACCAGTTCGTGGTTGATTTCCCGATGGGGACCCGGGTCCTGGACCGGCTCGATCCCGACGACGATTCGGCCTACATCGAATACATCGTGGGCGGGCCGTCCGTCGAGAAATATGTGGAGGAAAAAAGATTGCGCATTCTCGAGGCCAGGGCGGCCAAGGCGGAATCCGGTGACAACTGTACACCCCTTTCATTATCAGATTTCACAGATTCTGAGGGTACCCCCAATGTGACCTCGATGGACAATCAGGCGCTCATCGAGGCAATCCGTGCGCATGACAGCCAGATCAGTGATCTGGAATATGATCTCGAAGTGGTATTATTTGAGATCACTCCGCCCGAACTATCTCCGAGGGAAAGTGTCATAGCACCGGATGATCCCATCCTCTCATTTGAGTATAAGTGGCGATGGAAGGGAGAGAAGCTTTATCAGGCACAAAGTGTTGATGGCGTGCTGGAATATGAGAGAAGCTACGACGGCGAACAGTCACGGTCTCTGCATTATGCGTCCCGTGGCATTGGCCTTAGTCCTTCGGGCTACATTTCCCGAAAGCAAACAACCCTTGTGACCGACCCCCAAGGCCCCAGGGGCGTGGCAGGAAGAATGCTTGCAGAAGAGCAGCTACTCGAGATGCTCCAGGACGGCCGAGCTGCCGTCCAGCCGGAGCAGATTGTTGAACAAGGCCACGAGTGTATTCTGGTAGAGGGCCACCTCTGGAACCATCCGGAGCATGGACCCGGAGGACACTTCAAGTTATGGCTGGACCCGAAGTGCGGTTTCATGCCGCGGCGTTTCGAGTTGGTCGGCCGGGACCAAAATGGAGAGCTCCTTTCCGAGT
>PWPN01000263.1 GCA_003557125.1 Phycisphaerae bacterium
GGCCCAGCGGCTCATTCGCGTGCTCTGCAAGAAATGCAAGCGAGCGTATACCCCCAAGCCCAGCCAGCTCATGCAGATGGGCATGCAGAACTGGCCTGCTCCCCAAAAACTGAACCCGTTAGAATGAGAGTCACTGGACCGGCGGCGGCGTAGCCGCCGCCGGTAGAGGAGGCTCTCGATGAAGAGAACCAGACACACGCGCGCTGCACCTTCGCCGTCTACAAGATGAAGCGCTTGGGAGGCTGAAAAGGTTCAAACGATTTTCCTTTTTTGAGGATTTATTGTGGCGAGTGCACCCACCCCGAAAGTTTCCGACGCGCCGTTCCGGGCGTAACGTTATTTATGACAAGGGGATATGGAAATCGATGAACGTTCGTCGCTTGGCGGGCGGACGAAATGGTGACCCGTATTTGAAGCACAATCGTCCCGGGTGTTTTACCTGTCACATGGGCGGGTGTCGGACCTGTCCCGGTCGCCGGCCCGGTCAGTGCCAGTCGATTCGCGGGGCGTCGCCCCAGAGCAGTTCGAGGTCGTAGTAGGTGCGTCGTTGCGGGTCGAACAGGTGGACGACGACGTCGACGTAATCGACGAGTATCCACGTGCCGTTCTCGTAGCCGCTGACGCGGTAGGGGCGTTGGCCGACGGCTTTGCCCTCCTGCTCGATCTGGTTGGCGATGGCTCGCATCTGGCGGTCGGAGGTTCCCGTTGCGATGACGAAAAAGTCGGCGACCGCAGACAGGCCTCGAAGGTCGAGAATGAGCACGTCTTCGGCGCGATTCTCCTCGGCGATCCGTGCGGACTGCCTGGCGAATGCGAGGCCTTCTTCGTTCGGCGGTCGACTCGGTGATGGCTGTGCGGAACGCATCTTATTCAGCGCGCACTCCTGTGCAGGGGCCGGTGGTTCGCGCCACCGGCCTTATGCAGATGGTAACCGTTGGGTTCGATAGCCGTGATCAAACGATCTGGCGTGTTGTGGCCGTGCATGGTCGGCAATCAGAGTCCTTCGAGCAGTTCGCAGAGCTGTCGGCCGAGCGACCCGCTGATCCGGGCGAGTGCCCAGATGCTGGCTGCGTTCTTGCCGAGCTCGACCTGCGAGAGCTGCGACGTCGTCAGGTCCGCCCGTTCGGAGAGCTGCCGCAATGTGAGGCCTTGCTTGAGTCGCTCACGCCGGATGCGCTGTCCGATGAGGCGGTTGAGCTCCTGCTCGGAAGTATAGATCAGTCCCAGTTCCTGGGCGATCCGTTCGACCGCACTGAGCAGCTGCTCTTCGTTGAAGGGCTTGGTGATGTAGTCGCGGGCGCCCAGCCGCATCGTTTCGGCAGCGCTCTGCACGTCCGGGTAGGCGGTCATGACAAGCAGAGCCACTCTGTCGTCCTCGCCTTTGATCCGCTCGACGAGTTCGACGCCACTGATGTCGGGCATCTTGATGTCGATGAGTCCGATATCGAACGGAGCCTTGCGAACGGCCTCGAGGGACGCGCGCGGATCGGTAAAGGTCTCCACCTGATAATTATTTTCCTGGAGAATCTTACCGACCGTCTTGCCGACCTGCGGGTCATCGTCCACGACCAGTACTTTAATGTGGTGTCGAACTGCCATGGGTCCGCACATCCTTTCTTTTGCTACTCTTGAATTGACGGTTCAACATACACGTCTATATTGTATCCCAGTTAAAGTGACAATGGTAGCGGAAAGGAAAATTTTTGGCCAGTCGAAATATTGAGTCCGATAATAATGGGCCTTATGGATGCGGGGCGAAGTTTATGAGCTCAACTTTTCGGCATCATGTCGCGATTTTGCACGAACGGCATATCCGCGCCCTGATTTCAGGCACCAAAAAAATCGAATGTCGGCTGGGGCGAGACGCACGAGCGCCGTTCGGTTGCGTATCGGGGGGCGATTGGGTCTGGTTTAAGCAGCCCTCGGGCCCCATACGTCTGCTGGCGCGCGTCGGGCGGGTTCTGGAAATGAAAGACCTGGAGCCGGGACGGCTGACCGAGCTCCGTGCCCGTTGGGGGCGTTCGATTCGGGCTCCGGAATCTTTCTGGAGGGATCATGCAGCGGCGCGCATGGCCACACTGCTCTGGTTAGGATGCCTGTTTGCGGTGGAACCCTTTACGATTGTCAAGCGGGATCGGCGGGCCTGGGTCGTACTGGCCGCTCCTCCCGTCCCCGGTCAGCCTCTGGCGGAACATTCTTGCGTGCCGAGGGAAAAGGCCTTGCTTGACCCACGTGGTGGAACGTAGTATCACACCGGATGCCCGTCTGCCCATGAATGCATTGCGGGCGGGCCTTAGCAGGAGGCCGACTCGGGCTCGGCGCGTTCGGTGGCCGGGCGGATCCCCCAAGCGAGCGATTGGGCCGCTCCTTCGATGGCCCTGGTCTACCGCCAAGGAGCTTCTTTTATGGTCAGTTGCCGCATGTTTCCGATGGCGGCGAGGGTTCGGGCGGGAGTTGTGGCGGCCGCAGTCGCCACGGCGCTCCTGGCGACCGCGGGATGCGGGGTTCTCAACCCGGCGTTGGTGGGAACCATCGGGTTCGATTCCACGCCGGCCCTGGACTCGCCTGAGGGAACGATCCTGATCGTCGTGACGAACAGCACGCCTTCGACGGCTGCCGCCCGCTTCGAAATCACCAAGCGCAACGGCGGAACGGTCGACCTCATCCTGCCAGTCCAGCCGTTCACGGGCAACCCGGCTGACGAAAGCGACCGGATCATCGCGGTTCAGGACTGCGACATCACCTCGATTCAGCTGCTGGATGTCCTGGCCTCGCTGCCTGCCGGAGGCGTGCAGCAGTTCGCGTCGGATCTGGCGCCGCTCAATATGGGCGAGCGCATCCATTGCGGCAATGTCATTCTTTTGTCCCTTGAGGGTGAGGCACCAAACCTTCTGGTCAACCTGGGGGTGTTCTGAGCCATGCATCATGTCCCGCAAAGATACGGTTGGCTGCTCATGGCGGGCCTGTTGGTTGGCCTGGGGGGGTGCTTGAATCCCAACTTCGTCAACGCAACGTTTGGCGGGCTCCATCCCGTCGCGCCGGGCAATGAGCCTTTCGTGAGCGTACGGGTCATCAACGACACGACGGCCACGCTGGATATCCCGATCGTCTA
>PWPN01000092.1 GCA_003557125.1 Phycisphaerae bacterium
GCTCATCTTCGATGAGATCATCACGGGTTTCCGCGTCGCGCTGGGCGGCGCACAGGAGCACTTCGGCGTCACGCCGGACCTGGCCACGTTCGCCAAGGGGATGGCCGGCGGTTTTCCGGTCAGCGCGGTGGCCGGCCGACGGTCTCACATGGAGGCCTTCGGGGAACTCACGGTGACGCACGCGGGGACGTATAACTCGAACGGCCCCTGCATGGCGGCCTGCGTGGCGGCGATGCAGACGCTGTCGGCCGATGACGGAGCTGCGCTCAAGAACGCGCACGCGATGGGCCGACTTCTCATGGACGGCATTCAACAGGCCGCCAAGGATGCGGGCAAAGACGTGCATGTCCGAGGCGTGCCGCCGGTCTTTTTCGTTTCGTTCAACGATCCCGTCGAGATCGTCGATTACCGTTCCTTCGCGCAACGGGATGCGGCCGCATATGGACGCTTCTGGCACGTGCTCCAGGAGCGCGGCGTCCGGGTGGTCCCCGATGGGCTCTGGTTCGTCTCGACGGCCCATACGCGCGAGGATATCGAGGAAACACTGGCGGCCGTCACCGAGGCCATCAAGGAGGTGTAAGCTCATGGTACTGTCTCATCGAAGATCGCGATCGTTCGGGAGTGCGGTTCTGCTGACAGGGATCCTTGCGCTGACGGGCTTGCTCGTCAACAACGGCGTCGCCGGCGAGCAGTCGCTGGTATCAATCCGGCAGGAGCTTTTCGAGCGCGTCTTCGGGGACGCGGCCCGGCTCGATCCCGAGATCATTGCCAGGGTCAAAGAGCTGCCGCCGGGCGAAATGCTGTTTCTCGACACGAACGGCGACGGCAAGAATAACGAAGTGTGGTTCATCGACCCGAACCCGCGTCACCATGCGAGGTATCAACCGCTGCTCGTGCGCGTCATCGACGAGGACGGCGATCTCGATGAATACGGCGGACCGGACCTGAAGAACGACCTCTACGTCGTCAGCTACAACGCGACGGGCAAGGTCGATGCCGTCATCGACTACCGGGACGTCACCGGCGACGGCGGGCTCGACGAGATGGCGATCTATTACTTCAGGGGGGGGCGCTCGGCATTCGGCGAGAACGCGCTGCGCGTCTGGTGGGGGCGCGACGACGGCGGCGACAACCTGCTCTGGTACGACGTCGATTACACGTATTACCAGCACCTCTGCCAGTATCGCTGCCACTTCGCCGGCAACGAGACGTTCGTGGCGTTCGGCCTGCCGCCCGGCGGCGACACTTGGCTGGCGGCCTGGGAAAACCCGTTCCTGTTCTACGACCTCGACGGGGATGGAAGCAGCGAGGTCACGCTCCGCATCGAAGGCCGCAACGACAAGGTCCGCGCGATCCGCTACAGCTTCGACGCCGCCGACGACGCGCACGGCCGGCGCCCCTACAGCTACGATTTTTCCATCACGGCCTACGCCGACCCGGACCGCCCGCTGCACCTGCCGCCCGAGGTGCTCGAAAGCACGACGCTGCGCGGCATCCCGACCCAGCCGTGGCTGCGGCGCGACGTGGGTGAGCAGTTTGTCATCGAGGCCGACGCCTGGATCCGCGCGAAGCTGACCTGGGATGAGATGAACGCCAATACCGAAGGGGACGTCGATCGCGACCCGAACGAGCGATGGGAAGGAATCATCGCACTTGCATCGGAGAACTTCCGGCAGATCGGCGGGCCGGCGACCAGCGCCTACAACAAGCGTAACGAGTTGAGCGTCGAACCGGTCGCGCCGATGCGCCTCTACCTCGATGAGACGAACCACCGCCTTCACCTCTTGGGCGCCAACGAGGGCTGGCTTTACGTCGATTTCGATCTCGACGGCACGGTGGACGCACGGTACACCTGGGTCGACGAGAATGGGGACGGGCGCTTCGATCGCCGTCGGCTCGACCTGAACAACGACGGCACGATCGACTTCGATTGGCCGATGCAGGGCGAGGCTGCGAGGGAAATTCCACTCGACTGGGAAACGATCAAGGATCTTTACGTCCCTCTGCTCGACCGCGTCCTGGCTGACAGCCAGCGCTTCATCGACGCGGCCAAGGTCGCGCTGGGCAACCCGGAGCCGGATCCGGCCGAGCGCTTTTTCCTCGAAGAGCTGGAAGACTGGCATCGCCAGGCCGGCCTGGGCCCCTACATGCGCAAGAGCCCGGCCGGCGCCCGCTTCTACGTCGACTTCGTGCGCGACCGGCTGCTGCTGGCGCTCAAGAACGAATTCGGCACGCACGAGGTCTGGGACGAGCTCGAACGCACCTACGCTTCGGGCGATTTCGCGGCAGCGGCCGACATCGTAACACGCACGCTCACCGATGAACCGATCCCTTCCGGCGTGTCGTTCCGCGACTTCACGCACCGCATCCCGATCCGTATCGACAACTCGGGCCATCCGCGCCGTCTCGATTGGCCGATCGCCATCCCGCTCGAGCGCATCCGCGAATCGGCACCGGATTTCAACCCCGACTGCTGCGCGGTCGTCGCGCCGCAGCGCTGGCTCGACTGGCGCGCGATCGCCCACCAGGTCGACACCGTCGAACCGTGGACGGGACCGGAGTTGAGTTTTCTGGTCGACCTGCCCGACGATGCGGCGCATACGTTTTATCTTTATTACACGCCCGATGCGGTGTGCCCGCCCGACTACGAGATCCGAACCGCGACGGCTGAAGACTGGGTTCCGCCGAACATCGGTTGGGAGTCGCTCCGCACGGGGTACCGGATGTACTGGGGGCAGTGGGATTTCTTCGGCAAAAAGACCGAGACGCTCATCTATCCGAGGATCGATGAGGTTGGCAACTACCACAAGGAGCTCGACTGGGGGATGGACGCGCTGCACGTGGGGCAGGGGCCGGGCATCGGGGGCCTTGTGCTTTACCTCGATGACGTCCCGCATCTCGTGCAGAACCCGGGCGGCCGTGGCAATGTCGAGTTCTCCAAGCGCCAGCTCGTGGCCGGCCCGGTCCGGGCAGCCATCGAAGTGACCGCCCGCAACGTCGTTCCCGACCAGCCCGACCTGACCGTCCACAAGCACTGCATCATCTACGACGAGCGCGAGGAGACCGAGGTGCGCGTCACCGTGATCGACGCCGAGGGGCGGGTCGTGCTCGCACCGGGCCTGACCAAGCTCGTGCGCGAGGATTTCTTCGCACTGCCCGAGCAGGGCTGTGTCGGTGTCTGGGGCTGGCAGGAGGAAGCGATCAGCGACATCGGGATGGGCCTTATCGTCGATCCGAGCCTGTTCGTGGACGTGGTCGACCTGCCCGATCAGAGGCGGCTCCGCTGTCGTGTCGAGGACGACCGGCTCCGGTTCTGGGTCATCGGCGACTGGCGGCGCGGTCGGCAGCATCCGATCTCCCCGAACGTCGACAACTGGCGACGCGAGATGAGCGCGTTGGCTGCCCATCTCACGTCGGACGCGAAGGTCGAGGTCGGCAGGCCCGAGGAAGTACGATGATCATCGACGCCCACGTGCACATCGGCACGTCGCAGTTTCTGCAGATCGACGCGGACGCGGCGCAGCTCGTAGCCATCGCCGACGAGGTGGGCTTCGAGCGCATCTTCGTCACGCATGTCACTGCGCTCTATTACGCGATGCGCGAGGGCAACGACGCGCTCGGGGCGGACCTGGCCCGCTGGGGCGATCGGCTCATCGGGTACGTCACGATCCCGACGCACCGGCTCGGGCAGGACGCCTGCGACGAGATCCGCCGTTGCGTCGAGCGGTACGGGATGCGCGGGGTCAAGATGTATTCGCACCCGGAGTCGCCGATCACCGAGGCCAGTGCGACGGCCATCCTCGAGACGGCGGCCGATCTGAAACTTCCGATCCTCGGCCATTTCACGCCGACCGAGTGCGACGTCCTGATGCAGCGCGTCCCCGAGGCGCGCATCCTGATGGCCCACATGGGCGGTCAGCCTTATGCGTTGGGCAACTGGCACCTGGCCGTCGAGGTGGCTGAGCGGCACCCGAACCTCCATCTCGACACAGCCACCTCGCAGATCGACAACGGCATGATCGAGCATGCGGTCGCGCGAATCGGGGCCGACAGGATCGTCTTCGGCACGGATACGCCGTTGCTCGACCCCTGGGTGCAAAAGGCCAAGATCGAAGGGGCCGCGATCGACGAGTCGGCCAAGCGTCTCATTCTGGGCGGGAACATCGCACGCTTAGTGGGGTTCAAGACCGATGCGGTTTGACGCGAACGCATTTTTCGGGCATTGGCCCTACTGGCCCTTGCCGCAGACGGACGGCCAAGGCGTCCTGCGTCTCATGGATCGGCACGGGATCGAGCGGGCGGCCATCACTTCGTTGCGAGGCCTTCACGGCGACTGGCACGAGGCCAACGCGGAGACGTTCGAGCTTGCCGGCAACCACCCCGACCGCCTCGTGCCGATCGGCTGCATGAGCCCGATGCGCGAGGGCGGAGCGGTTGCGCTGCGTCGGCTCGTGGAAAACGGCGCCCGGGGCGTAAGGCTCTATCCGAGCCTCCTGCAAGGGTACAGTCTGGCAAGCCCTTTCGCCGACGAGGTGACGGTGTCGGCCGGCGAGCTGGGCATCCCCGTGATCGTGGCGACCCGGCCGATGATGAACTTCCGATTCGCACCGCTGCCGCTCGCCCACGTCGAATCCCTGGCCGCCCGCCATCCGCGGACGACAGTCGTTTTGTCAGGCCCGAATTATCTCTCCGAGTTCCGCGCCGCCTGCGAGGCGATGAGCCGATGCGCGAACCTCTGCTTCGAGATCGCCTGCATGCAGGGTTTCCAGGCAGTAGCGCGGCTGGTCGAAGCGGTCGGGGCGGACCGCGTTCTGTTCGGGACGGGGATGCCCCTCCACGCGCCGGCCTGCAACGTCGCCAAGATCGACCATGCACGGATCGAGCCGGACCAGCGCAAGGCCATCGCATGGGACAATGCCTGCCGGGTGTTCGGCGTATCAGGGTGATGCAACGCAAGGCCTGCGGCCATGGCACAACGGGTCAGGGTACTCCGCAAGGCACACGGTAAGGATGTCACGGGCATCCGCCCGTCATGGACAAGTGAGTTGGGTGGGTGGGACGGGCGTCCCGCCCGTCAATGCGATTGGGCCCTTGGCGACGGGCAAGATGCCCGTACCACCCTGCAAAGAGCAGGTGCAGTCATCAGGCAAAGCATCAGTACCAGGCAATGATGCCGTGCCACTCTGCGGCACTAACGGAACCAGGGATGCGGGGGAGGAACTATCCATGGGAATCGTCATCGGTTCGACAACGCTCGTCGGAATGTTCGCGACGCTGATCGCTGCAACGGCTCCCGCGACTCAGCCGACCGATGAATTCAACTACAAGCAGCGTCTCCTTCCGATCCTCGTCGAGGCTGTCCCCGGTCTGCTCAAAACGTACGACAAAGAGACCGGCCAGTTCGGCGAGGGCATCTGGACCTGCCGGGACCAGGAGCGGATGTACCCATTGGCCGTCGCGTACGCGACGCCCGACCCGGACAACCCCTACTACAAGGATCAGCACCTTCTCGAAGTGATCACCAAGGCCGGCGACGCGCTTATCGAGGACGCCGACGAAACGGGCCAGTGGGTCTTCCGCAAAAAGGACGGCAGCACGTGGGGCAGTCGATGGATGCCGTGGACCTATTCGCGTTGGATCCGCACGTACGGGCTCATCCGCGAAGACATGGAGCCGACCCGCAGGCAGGCCTGGGCCGACGCGTTGACGTTGGGTTACGAGGGCATCAGCGCAACGCAGCTTCGCAGTGTCCACAACATCCCGGCCCACCAGGCGATGGGGCTCTACGTCGCCGGCCAGGTGCTCGAACGGCCGGAATGGAGCCTTCAGGCGTCGGCCTTCATGATGCAGGTCGTTCAGAAACAGTCCGAGGGCGGCTACTGGTCCGAACACCGCGGGCCCGTCGTCGTCTACAACGCCGTCTATACCGACGTGCTCGGCACGTACCATGCGCTCTCCGGCGATGAACGCGTCCTGGCAGCTCTCGAAAAGGCGGCCCTGTTCCATTACCACTTCCGCTATCCCAACGGTCACAACGTCGAGACGATCGACGAGCGGAACCCCTACCGGGCGCGCGTGGAGACCGGCAACGTGGGGTTCACGACCTCGCCACTGGGGAGACTTTACCTTGCCGAGCAGTGGGAACACGCCGGCTGGGAGAACCTCGCGCCCGACCTGATCGCCTCGCTCATACTCTACGGTCGGGAGGGATCACTGCCCGACCGTGCCGGGATCGCCCGGAACGGCACGTTCGTTCTCGCCGAAGACGACACAGCCAAAGCGGCTACCTTCCGTCGCGGACCTTGGTTCGCGTGCCTCTCCGCTTATACATCCCCGGTGGTCAACAACCGCTGGATCCAGGACCGCCAGAACCTCGTCAGCATCTACCACGATCGGGTCGGGCTCATCGTCGGCGGCGGCAATACGAAACTCCAACCCGCCTGGAGCACCTTCACGGTCGGCGACACGTCGCTGCTGCAACACACGCCCGGCGATACGAGGCCGAACTTTCAGCCCAAAGGCGAGCTGTTTCACGTACCGTCCGAGGCTGAACTGCGAACCGAGCCCAAGCCCGCTCTCACGTTGACCTACGGCCCGGCGCAATGTCGGGCCCAACTGCGATTCGTCGACGACGACACACTCGAATACGTCGTTGCAGCGAGCGGCCAGGGAGAACAGCCCGCCGCGGCGCATGTAACGCTCATTCCGCGTATCGGCGAATCGATTGCCACAGCCGCCGGCATCAAAACCACGCTTTCCGACGAGCCGATCGAATGGTCGGCCGATCAGGTCGGCGGACGGCTCCTGCATGGCGGGTTCGTGCTCGAACTGCCGCCGACGGCCTCGGTACATTGGCCCGCCCTGCCGCACATCCCCTACCGTAAGGATGGGCATGCCGAGCCGTCGGAAGGACGCATCGTAGTGCGCGTCCCGCTCGACAGCCCGGCCGAGACCCAAACGGTGCGGATTCGCGTCGAACCGCAGGATGCGTCATAATGAGAACGAGTCAGGCAATTCTGGTGGGGATGTGATGAGTGCTGACCTCGATAGGAATCGGTCGACGATGCGTGTCGGTGCCGCCCGGATCGACATTACGCCCGAAGAGCCCGTCCGCCTGTGCGGCTATGTTGGTCGCACGGAGTTGACTGAAGGTGTCGAACAGCCGATCGTCGCCGGGGCGCTGGCCTTTCAGCCGGCCGATCAACCACCGGCCCTTCTGATATCGGCCGAAGTGACAGCCTTCCCCGCTGCCCTGACCGAACGGCTCGCGCAGCGCCTTTCCGAACAGGCGGGCGTACCCAGGGAGCGCTTCGTGCTGACCTGCACGCACACGCATAGTGCGCCGTGCGTGACGGGCGCACTGCCGAACATGTTCGGGCGCCCGATCCCCGAAGCGCACGTCGAGGGAATCGAACGCTATACCCGCATGCTATTCGAACGGCTCGAACAAGTCGCGCTGTCGGCGCTGGCCGGGATGGAGCCGGGCACGCTGAGCTGCGGGGAAGGGCGCGCCACGTTCGGCGCGAATCGCCGTACGGAAGGCGGCCCGGCGGATCCGGCGCTTCCCGTCCTGGTCGCACGCAACCGTGACGGGCAACCCTTGGCCATTGTCGCCAATTACGCCTGCCATTGCACGACGCTGCGCGGGTTCAATCGCATCCACGGCGACTGGGCGGGCGAAGCGCGGGAGCGGATCGAGGCGACGCACCCAGGGGCCGTCGCCCTGGTCACGCTCGGTTTCGCGGGCGACATCAATCCGTCACCACGAGACAAACTCGAATACGCACACGAACATGGCCAACACGTAGCCACGGAAATCGAGCGGCTCCTGGCCGGCGCAATGGTCCCCTTGCGGAATGCCCCGGTTTGTGGCATCACGCGGATCGCGCTGCCGTTCGATCGGATCCCCGACCGCGCCGAGTGGGAGCGACACGCAAAAGAAGAAGGCGTCGTCGGCTATCACGCCCGCAAGTTTCTTGCGTTGCTCGATCGCGGGGAAACGATCCCCGAAGCGCTTTCGTATCCCGTGCAGGTGTGGTCGTTCGGGCGGGATCTGACGATGGTCTTTCTGGCCGGCGAGGTCGTCATCGACTACGCGCTCCGCTTGAAGGCTGAGCACCCGGACCATCGGCTCTGGCTGACCGCCTATGCCAATGACGTGCCGTGCTATATCCCTTCCGTGCGCGTGCTGCGCGAGGGCGGGTACGAGGCGGACGGTTCGAATCTGTATTATGGTCAACCGGCGCGGTTGGCCGAGTGCGTCGAAGACAAAGTCGTCGGAGCGGTACGTGCGCTCATCGAGGCGGCTGACGCTTGCGTTCACAGTTAAGGGAGGATGCAGTTCAATGGGTGAACAACTCGCCGTCGACGGGGGTACGCCGATCCGCGACATCGCACAACGTTCTTGGCCGGAGTGGCCGATCGCCGACGAAACACTGTGGAGCGAACGCGTCGAGCCGGCGCTGCGCGAGGTGTTCCTCTCGCACGTGGAAGGCTTACCCGGCCCCCGAGCCGAATCGTTTGCCGAGCGGTTCGCCGATTACTGCGGCACGAAGCACGCACGGTTGCTCGTCCATGGGACCGACGCGATCGGAGCGGCCCTGTCGGCCGTCCTCGATCTGGACGCCTGGGGCGAAGGCGGCGAGGTCATTCTGCCCAACTACACGTTCATCGCGACAGCGAGTGCGCCACTCGACCGCCGCTGCACGCTGGCGTTCGTGGACATCGATCCCGAGACGTTCACGATGGACCCCGACGCACTGGCCGAGGCCATCGTCCCGGGCCGGACGCGGGCCGTGCTGCCCGTGCATCTGGCCGGCCATCCCGCCGACATGGATGCAATCCGCGCGGTGGCTGACAAGCACGGATTGGCTGTCGTCGAGGACTGTGCCCAGGCGCACGGCGCGCGCTACAAGGGCAAACCCGTCGGCTCGCTGAGCCATGCCGGCACGTTCAGCTTCCAGTCGACCAAGAACCTGACCAGCGGCGAGGGCGGCGCGGTGACGACCGATGACGCGGACATCGACGCGCGCGTCGCGGGCTTTATGGATGTGGGGCGTGCACCCCGTGCGGGCCGCTGGGAGTATCCGCGCCTCGGGTGGAACTATCGGCCGAGCGAATACCTCGCAGCCTTGTTGAGCGTGCGGCTCGAAACGCTCGATGCCGAAACGGACCATCGCGCGAAGATGGCCGACTATCTGACCAGGCAACTTCGCGCGGTTCCCGGCGTGACCCCGCCGATCGAGGGCGAAGGGTGCGACCGCCACGCCTATCACCTGTACTGCATTCAGCTGGATACGACGCAATTCGGCGGCCATTCCCGCGACGCGATCGTTCGCGCACTGACCGCCGAGGGCATCCCCTGCTCGCCGGGCTACACCTTGCCGCTGTCGGAAACGCCCGCCCTGGCACATCTTCGAAAAACGTACCCGGAGGTCGTGCGCGTTTTGCCCTGCCCGAATGCCGAGCGCGTCTGCGCGAACTCCCTGTGGTTGACGCAACCGCTGCTGTTGGCCGAGACCGAAGACATGGACGATATCGCCGAGGCGCTGGTCAAGGTGCAACGGCTTATGTCCTGCGCAGCGGTCGCTTCGTAAAAAGGATGGGGCACGGGTGGGGGCAAGTGCGTTCTCCGCGCCAAGGGACGACGCACGACCTTTGGGAACACTTAGCGAGAAAATGCCACTATGATCAACAGACGCGAGATGCTGGCATTGTCGACGGCCACGGTAGCCGCTTTGGCCGGCACCCGCACGCGCAGGGTGTACGGTTACCCGGCCAACGAGACGATCACCATCGGCACGATCGGGACGGGGGGGCGCTGCCGGTCGCTCATGCGGACGATGCAGAATGTCCCGAACGTTCGTTATGCGGGCGTCTGCGACGTCTGGGATCCTCAACTGGAGCGGGGCCTGGAAATGGCGGCGCCCGGCGCGGTGGCGACCAAGGACTACAACGAGCTGCTCGCCCGCGACGACATCGATGCCGTGCTGATCGCCACGCCGGACCATTTGCACGTTCCCATCACGATCGCAGCCTGCCAGGCAGGCAAAGACGTGTACGTCGAAAAGCCCCTTACGCATAAGCTCGTCGAGGGCCAGGCGGTCATCGATGCACAGAACCGCACCAAGCGGATCGTGCTCGTCGGTCAGCAGCAGCGGAGCATGCCGCACATCCAGAAAGCGCGCGAGCTCGTCCGCGCCGGCCGACTGGGTAAAATCAACAAGGCCCGGCTCAGCTGGAACCGCAATTTTGGTGACTACCGGCCGGCTACCCCGGACATCGACCCGAAGACCGTCGACTGGAAGGCGTTCCTCGGCGGTCATGCGCCGGATCAGCCCTTCCACGCGTTCCGTTTTCGGAACTGGCGATGGATTTGGGATTTCGGCGGCGGCATCCTCTCGGATCTCATGGTCCACTGGATCGACATGGTCAACTGGATGCTCGATCTCGAGCACCCGACCGAAGCCGTCACGGTCGGCCACAATTTCTTGAGGACCCAGGGCTACTGGGAGACGCCCGACACGACCCAGACGCTCCTTTCGTATCCCGACCATGATTTGCAGGTGCATTTCGAAGGAACGTTCGCGAACGCACGCGCCGGTGCGATGTGCGAGCTGATGGGCAGGGACGCGACGCTCTACTTCGACCGAGGCCGTTACGAGATTCACCCGGAGCGCGGAAAGGGCGAGTACGAGGAGCTCGTACTCGGCCAAGGCCGCAGGGGCCGGGACTTCTACGAGAACCCCGACGGCGATCTGCTGCACCTCGAGCACTGGGTGCACTGCATGCGGACCCGGGAAAAACCCAACACGCCGGCCGAGGCGGGCGTTACCGCCGTCACCAGCGCGCACCTGGCCAACCGCGCGCTCCGGACGGGCCAGGTCGCCCGTTGGCCGGAGGCATAAGCGTCGCCCTTCGCGTCCCATAGCGAAGTACGATCCGCAAACAAAGCCCTCGGCGCTCGCTGGGGGCTTTGCGGGGTTTGACCTCGCTGATTTCATTCAGCAGATGGCGCTGGAGATGGGCCCCAGCTGCAGCCAGAGTGACGCCGTGTAAATAATGCTTTATCACTGGGTGGCTGATGATACCACCGTATACTCGGTGACTATCGTCGTTGAAAACTCGGCCGGAGCGGGCGCCATCGCCTCCATGCGGACGATGCTTCATAACCACACAGATCCGTGGAGCGAAGGTGGCGCACGCGGCTATCTCGTATGGGGAGCCACCGATGCGGACATCTATGAATTCGATGGCGAGCCGGATCCGTGGACCCTCATGGGCGACGCGACCGGCGGAGGGCGTTGGGGCTATCGAACTGCCGATTATGGTGGCTCGACGTACGTCACTCCGCTCGGCTGCTCGACGAGCGTGAACGGCGATCAGCGCACGGTGACATTCAGCTTCACCGTCAAGCCGGCCTGGGCGCCTGCCAGCAACCAGAAACTCTGGGGGTTTGCCCATTCGTCAGAAAGTTCTACAGCTTGGGAACAGTCAAATGCGAGCTACCGCATTCGGCTGAACTATGACGCGATCGACAGCCGTTGCATCGCTCCGAAAGACAACAGTGCCGCTGTGCTGGCGGAGGGTGTCCCGCCGATCGCGGCTGAGGACATCGTCTGGTGCGATGATTTCAACTCCTACTGCTACTTCAATCATGGCAACCGGTGGCATGACCTGCGCAATAACCAGTATGGCTCGGGCGATGACGGGGACTTCACCTACGGCCGGGGTCAGGCGTTCCTCGAGATGGAGATCAGAAGCACCGACTACATCGTCCGGCTGGTTGCGACGCAGCACGGCGATGGTTTCGGTAATGCCGAGGTCAAGAGTTTTGAAACTACTGCGGGCATCCCGCGTAAGTACCTCGGCCCGTTCAACACGATCTCGATGGGGACGGGACCGGGTTGCAAGCTCGATCCGGTGACTGGTGAATGTCTCACCGAGCACGATTACTGGCGCTACCCGCAGGTGTATCCGGGCAGCGGCTGGTTCCACACGTGGATCGATCGGCCGGCGGTGCTCGGCGGCGAGGTCGGTGCCTCTGAAGGGGCATGCTGTCTGCCGGACCTGAGCTGTATCGTGACGGATTTCTTGGACTGCGACCTCCAGGGAGGCGCGTTCAAAGGTTTCGGCTCGCTGTGCGAAGAAGTCTCCTGCTGCAACTACCCGTGGGCCGATGCGGACGGCGA
>PWPN01000391.1 GCA_003557125.1 Phycisphaerae bacterium
AATACGGAAATCAAACTCTTTCTGGACCGCATCCCGAGCGAGCGCGTCGTCGTGGCGCTGGACTGTTGTTACGCCGAGGCGACGGTGAACAGGACGCGGAGCGCGACGGGGAATCTGGCCACTTTATGGAAGCCCTTTACGGACAAGGGGCGCATCGTCCTTGCGGGTGCCGGAACGGGCCAGGAGGCCGTCGAGGCGGAGGATCTTCGGCAGGGGATTTTCACGCATTATCTGGTCCGCGGCCTCAAAGGCGAGGCAGACGATACGGGAGATGGGATTGTCACAGCCGGCAAGTTGTGGCGTTACCTCGATACGAACGTAGCTGCGCGGGCTGAGCAGGCGGAGGGTTTCCAGGCGCCCGCGTTGCTGGCTGACACGGGGACGCCGATCGATCAGTTTCTGCTGAGCTTCGATGCCGACCGTCTCGAGCAGAATCTCGGGCGCGTCGAGACGCTCATGGCCATGCGGGCGCGGGGGGATCTGAGCGCCCGCGAGTTCGATGAAGGACGCCGTCTGCTGAACCTTGCCAACCCGCCCGGCCGAGAGCAACAGCGCAAAGAGGTCTTCATCCGACTTGCCGACGGGACGACCGACGTTGAGACCGCACGGCTGGCACTGGTCGCGTTGGCCACGGATGGGGAAGGGGGGGCTTACGTCGAACCGCTCCCGCCGCACCTTCCCGAGCAGTTCCGCAACCCGCTTCGGATGGATTTCAAGCTCGTCCCGATGGGTACGTTTCAGATGGGAAGCAAGCTGGAGCCTTCCGAGTTATCTGCCATGTTCGGCGGACCGCCCGACTGGTTCCACCACGAGCGCCCGCGCCATCTCGTTCGAATTACCAAGCCATTCTACATGAGTATGCACGAAGTGACGGTCGAGCAATTCCGCCGCTTCGTGGAAGCGACCGGTTACCGCACCGAAGCGGAGGTCGGTGGGCAGTCTTTCGAGGAAGGGCGTACGGGCGGATACACCGTGCTTTCCAATGGCGAATGGGGGTGGAACGAGACCGCATCCTGGCGCCAGCCGGGTTTCTCACAGAAAAATGATCACCCTGTGGTCATGGTAAGCTGGAACGATGCGCAGGCTTTCTGTCGCTGGCTGAGCACGAAGGACAATCGACCCTACCGCCTGCCGACCGAGGCCGAGTGGGAGTATGCCTGCCGATCAGGCACATCCACGTTGTTCTGGTGGGGGGATGAGCCGGATCCCAATGCGGCTCAATTCTCTTCTCAGGATCAAGGCCGAAGGTTCTCGTTCGACTTTTCTCAGTTCGGGCATACCGGCAGCCGCACCCTCCCCATTGGCCGTATGGGGCCTAACGCATTCGGGCTCTACGACATGGTCGGGGGCGTGTGGGAATGGTGCAACGACTACTACGCGCGCGATTATTACAGCGTTTCACCCATCGATGACCCGCCCGGCCCCGAAAGCGGCGCCTACAAGGTCATCCGAGGCGGTTCCTGGCACAATGAAGCGCGGCATCTGCGATCATCGCGCCGCAACGGGTACCGCCCGTCAAGTCGGCATGGCCTCATCGGATTCCGCGTCGTCAGCCCGGCCCATTAATCTCACGTCGCGCGCTCAACGTGTGTCAAGCGTCACCTTTCAACAGTCGCCGCCATAGCGTGATAGCAGCGATACGCGACGCGCTGTTCTCCCCCGCATGATCTCATCCGAGCCGCGCCCGTAAGGAAGCGTTTTCGACAGTCAAGGACGGCCGCCACCCTAAATGAATATTCACGATTACGCGGCGCTCACACTGCATGGAAAACCGCGCAGGCTAAAGCCTGCGGCTCTTTGTGTCGCACTAGTGCGAATAAGGATTTCATCGCGGCGCAACCAAGGCGAAGATGGAGATATGCAGGCGGGCACGGTTTTCTTACGGGGTTGCGGCTTCTGCAGTCGGACGGTCGGTCGATGAACGGTCCGCCGACGGGGTGCCTGCAAGCGGTAAGATGCGGGGATAGACGTCGCGACGGACCCGCTGGATGTAGCCGTGAAGTTCTTGGCGCGGGGCGGGCGGCAGAGCGACGTAGTCCGTCTCCAGTTCCTCGAACGAATCGAGGCCGACACGGTCGGCAAAGAACCTGGAGCTGAAGATGAACGTGGGGCGCATTTCCTCGAAGATGTATCTTCGAATGCGGTCGCGGTCCCGGAATTCCTTGGCGAAGACGCGATCGCAGAGCCCGGCCAGGTCCAACAGATGGATTCGCGCGATATAGGACGTTCCGCCCGCGTCGTGCGCTAACAGGATGGGGTCCTCGATGCCGGCCTGCCGTGCCAGGTCGTTGAAATATTCACCGACCGCAGCGACGGTATCGAGCGAAGTCGTCGGGCGATCGGCAAAGCGGATGAGCCTTGCCAGTTGGGGCAGCCCGATCACGAAGGCGGTTAATAAGCAAACGCCCAGCGCGCGGCCATGCGACAGGTGGGTGCCTTCGGTACAGCGATAGAGCACGGCCAACCCGAAGCCGACCAATGCGCAGAGCAGGGGGATCACATGGGAAATGAAGCGGAATTCGTGCATCCAGTCGCCGCCGACGGTGATGGTGAAGAAGATCTGACCTCCGACGATCAGAAGGGCTGCGGGAACCCAGGGCGGCCATTCCGCTCGACGAGCCAGCAGAAGCAGGAGGGGCACAAGCGCGATGATCAGGCCGGTACCGGCCGCCGCCTCGGCCACATAGCGCCACCCGCCCGACAGCGGGTTGAAAAGACGCAGGGGGTTGCTTGCGGACGCTTTGGCATAATAGGTGTTCGGCAGCAGATCGTTGAACTGGAGGTAGCGCATGGTCGACCACACAGCCAGGAATGCGAGAAACACCGCCAAGGTGATCACAGCCGGTCGAACGGAACGCTTCGTGTACCAGAGGTGCCAGCCAAGATAGAAGACAGCCAGGAAGCCGAACATCGCACCTTCCGGGCGGGAGATCACGAGCAGGCACACCGATGCCAGCAACATGAGATTCGTCCGCCCTTGACGGACAGCCTCGGTCAGTGCGAGTACGCAGAGGATCAGGAGCAGGCTGTGTAGGGCGTTTTCAAGCCCGGAGTTGAACCAGATCACCAGCGCGGCGTTGCC
>PWPN01000384.1 GCA_003557125.1 Phycisphaerae bacterium
CCCCGCGATTCCTCCAGTAGACGTGCCAGTCATCCTCGAGCTCGATGGCCAACGCCAGTTCGACCCGTTGGCCCGGTGCGATGGCGTCATGATCGACCAGCAGTTCCACGCGTGCCTTTTTGGCCGACTCGCTCGCGGCCCCGGCCGACCGATCCGTGATCAGACCGAGCTGGAGAGCCATCAGAATCGCCCCGGCCCACAGCACGAATTGTGTAAAGTGTTTTTTTCGCGATCGCATCGGACCTCGGCCTGTCGGCGTATCGAAACGGATCATATTCTCTCCCAAGCAATTATCTCGGCCCGGCCATTGCCAGCCGGCATCGAATGCCCTTCTGGCATGAATCAACTCGACTCCATCCTTGCTGCATTCACCTGGAACTGTATTCTAGTGGATACTTAAGAAGTCGGTACCCCTCGACCCTCCATCCCAGTTTATCGGACGTCGCTGAAACACTTTTGTTCTTGCAGCAGCTTGAGAAATAGGGTCAAAGCTTTATACGCCATTCCATTTTGTAAAGTTTCACCCCACTTGGATGATATGTTGTCAGGCTTGACGAGATCCGCCGATAACGTATAATGGACTCACTTGCATTGCGTACTGGAGTGCGCAAGCTTCGTCAAGTATTAAGGTTGTGGCCCTTTCTCGGCGGAGAGCGACGGATTGGCGGGTGGGCGGCCCCGTAGCGTACGATGGGGTACGACAGACGAATTGTGAGACGCCCGCGACGGCACGCCCGTTCAACCCGGTTTTAATGAGAACGTGGACGTTTCAAGTTTTTTCTTCTGGCGTCCTGACATGATCGTCGCCTCGCTTGAGATGATGGGCATCAGAGAGGAAAGTGCGAAGCCCGGCTCCGAAATAAACGGGCGCCGGGCGATGAAGTGGCGGTCGATTGAAGGCACGCTGGCGAAACAAATGCCCGGCGATGTGAACGGATCGGCCATGATGACATGGTCGGATCAGAACGCCCGAGGGGCAAGTGCAGCGAACTTCGCCGAACGCGGCGAGGCGACGGTGGACCGTGAAAACTTGGATTTGCGTCGTGTGTGGGGGCGCGGCAGCGTGATGCTTACGCAGCCGGGTCTGTGCCCCTCCCAAAAAGTGTCTGGACGCCTTGTGCGAACGAAAGGCGACATACGTGATTCGTATCCGGGGAGTGGCGATTAAAAACCTCGACCCGCCGGAATGGTAAAGATGCACAGCGATCACCGGAAACCGTCAACTGAGCCCGATCTCCAAGACAAACTGGAGGCGCTCCGTCGACGGCTGATGCGACCACGCTGATACGACACTGCCGTTCAGGCACACGCGATGGGGTGAGGTAGGCCGAGGCCACAACATCGATAGCAATCGGCCAAGCGAAATCACCAACGGTGCCGTCCGCCGGGCTCGGAACGACTCCTGAGTATTGCGTACGTTCCGGTCCACGCTGATGGGCGATCCGCAAAGCACCTTCAAAGGCCACGCCGGCAGCACCTCGAACAGTCCCCCTGCTGCCGCCAAGTCTGTCTTCATCGATCCTCTCTTCACAACTCGAGTCGACTGCAGTTCATGCGTATTGAGCCGAGCGTGAAGTGCAACTGCACGGACCTTGCTCAGTCACCCTCGATCGAGGGGCGATCGCATGAACCTGGAATTGCAGAAGTTGAACATACACGTGAATGAAAGGTGGAAATGATGGAACATTTCATGATTGTGGCCTCCGTGGGACTCGAATTACTGATCGGCCTCGTGGTCGGTGCAGCCGCGGTCTTCGGATTCCTCGCGATACGAGGCAAACAGCAGTTCCTCGCGTCCCGACGCGAGGCGGAACGACTCATCGAGGAAGCACGGAATCAGGCCGACGTGATCGTCAAGGAAGCCCACGTTGACGCGAAAGGCCAGTTCATCAGCAAACTGGAGGAATTCGAACAGCAGAGCTCGAAAGTCCGCGACGAACTCAAGGATGCGGAACGAAGGCTGGAAAAGCGGGCCGACAATCTCGAAAAGAAACTCGACACGCTCAACAGCAAGGAGAAGATGCTCGAGCAGATGAACCAGCGGCTCGAGCAGCGTGAGGCCAACGTGGCCGAAAAAGAGAAGGAGTTCGACCAGATCCTTGCCGAGCAGCGGGAGCAACTGCTCCGCATCAGCGGCATGAGCGCAGAGGATGCCCGGGCGGTGTTGCTGGATCGCATCCGCAACGAGGTCGAACACGATGCGGCCGAGCTCATCGAAAAGACCATAAACGAAGCGAAGGAGACAGCCGTCGACAAATCGCGGGAGATCGTCATCACCGCCATCCAGAGGTACGCGACCGATCACACGAGCGCCAGCACCGTCAGTACAGTGGACATCCCTTCCGACGACATGAAGGGCCGCGTCATCGGCCGTGAGGGCCGAAACATTCGAGCCTTCGAAAAGGCCACCGGCGTCGATGTGATCGTCGATGATACGCCGGGCGTCGTGGTCGTCAGCGCATTCGATCCCGTCCGGCGGGAAATTGCCCGCCAGTCGCTCGAACACCTGATCCAGGACGGGCGGATCCATCCTTCGCGGATCGAGGAAATCGTCCGCGAAAAGAGCGAGAGCGTCGCCAATGAAATCACCGAACGCGGCAAGAAGGCAGCCATCGAAGCCAACGTGGGCGGGCTGCACCGCAAGCAGATCGACCTGCTCGGCCGACTGAGCTACCGCACGAGCTACGGGCAGAACGTGCTCAACCACGCGATCGAGGTCGCCTACCTGTCGCAGATCATCGCCGACGAGCTCGGGCTCGATGGGACGCTCGCGCGACGGTGCGGCTTGCTGCACGACATCGGCAAAGCGGTCGATCATGAAATCGAGGGCGGCCATCCGCAGATCGGCGCCGACATCTGCCGCCGTTTCCGGGAACGACCCGAGGTCATCAACGCCGTCGCGGCCCACCACGGCGACATCGAGGCGACGAGCCCGTACACAGCCATCGTCGGGGCCGCCGATGCGGTCAGCGCATCGCGCCCGGGCGGACGGCGGGAATCGCTCGAACGCTACATCAAGCGTCTCGAGCAGCTCGAAGCGATCGCGTCGGGCTTCCCCGGCGTCAACCAGGCCTACGCG
>PWPN01000113.1 GCA_003557125.1 Phycisphaerae bacterium
ATCAGCCGACGGCATCTGAGCGTCGGCGACATGGCATCACCGCGTGAGCCGTTGCTGGAGATGTACGCGCCTGCATCCATGGTCGTCCGCTTTGCGGTGCCCGAGTGGGCGGCCGGTGCTGTGGCGGTTGGCCAGTCAGCTCAGGTGAGCCTGGATGCCCTGGGGCCGCGTTCGTTTGAGGCGCGCGTGGTGCGTGTGTTCACACACCTTGAGCAGCCGACGCGGACGCGGACGGTGGAGGCTGCCATCGATGACGAGATCGAACTGCTGCCGGGGATGTTCGCTCGGCTGGAGCTGACTCTGGAACTGGCGAGTGGCGTGCTTTTCGTGCCGACCGATGCGTTGTTCGCCCGGCCGGGGGAGGGGCGGGCGGTCATGGTCGTGCGTGACGGCAAGGCGGAACGGGTGCCCGTGACCGTCGGCATCCAACAGCAGGGCCGTAGCCAGGTATTCGCCAATGTGGAACCGGACGAGGCCGTCATCGTCTTCGGACAGGAGGGGCTACGGCCAGGCGCCGCCGTGCAGGTTCATCCGTCGGAGCCGGCGGCTTCGACGACCACGAATGCCCAGGCACCTGGAGCCACGCCATGAGGCTGACCGGCCTAGCAGTGGAACGCCGGGTAGCCGCAAGCGTGATCGCTTTGGCGCTGGTGGTGCTGGGTGTGTACGGCTTCTGGCACCTGCCGGTGAACTTTCTGCCCGAGGTGACCTATCCGCTGGTGCGCGTTGATGTGCGCTGGCCGGGCGCCACGCCCGACGAGGTTGTCACCAACCTTGCCGATCCGATCGAACGGCAGATCGCGACGGTGGACGGGCTGGACTACCTGTCTTCCGAATCGCGCGAGGGGCGTTACCAGCTTGAGGTCAACTTCCATTATGGCGTGGACGTGGACGTGGCATACCAGGATGTCCTGGCGGCCATGTCACGTGCCCAGCCGAACCTGCCGACGGGCATCGACGCCCCGATCGTGTTCAAGGCCGACCCGTCCCAGCTTCCTGTCGTGCAGTTGCCCATCAGCTCCGAGCAGTGGGGACTGGTCGAACTGCGCACCTGGACCGAGCAATGGCTGCAGGACCAGATCATCGCCGTGGCAGGCGTGGGCGGCACGGAAGTCGTCGGCGGTCTGAAGCGAGAGATCCGCGTCCACGTGGACCCCGGTGCGCTTCAGAAGCACGAGGTGAGCCTGAGCACGCTGCTTCGGCGGATCGACGAGGAGAATCTCCAGCAGTTCGCCGGCCGCGTGACGGTCGGACCGCGCGAGCTGCTGGCACGAACGGATGGCGAATACCGCAGCGTCGCGGAACTGTCCGAACTGGTGCTGCGCGACCAGGATCAGGCCCGGGTGCATCTCTCGGATGTCGCGGAGATTCAGGATCTTTTCGAGCCGGCACGGATCGTCACACGCTACAACGGCCTCGACGGGGTACGGCTGAGCGTCAACAAGCAGGCGGACGCCAACACGGTCCGGGTCGTGCAGGCGGTGAAGCAGCGAATGGCGGAACTCGGCCCGTCGTTACCCGACCATCTGCGGATCGGCTACATGGAAGACCAGGCCGAGTACGTCGAAGCCGCGCTGGCCGGCGTGCGGAACGTGGTGGTGATGGCCGCCGTGCTGGTGATCCTGGTGGTGTACCTGTTCCTCGGCAGCTTCCGTCAGGTGCTGGTGATGGTGCTGGTGTTGCCGATCGTGTTGATCGTCAATTTCGCCCTGATGCGCGTTGCCGGGTTCTCTCTCAATATCTTTTCACTGGGCGGCCTCGTCGTGGCGGTCGGTGTAGTGCTGGACAACGCGACGGTGGTGCTGGAAAACATTACGCGCTTGCGACAGGCTCGGCCCGATGACTCAACTGCGGCGATCGCGGTGCAAGCAACGCGTCAGGTCGGGCCGGCCATCGTGGCCGCCACACTTTCGTACATGGCCTTGTTCGCGCCGTTCCTGCTCGTGCCGGGGCTGGCCAGCCTGCTGCTGCGCGAGTTGATCCTGGTCGTGGCTGGCGTCGTCGGCCTGAGCCTGCTGGTGGCGGTCACACTCGTGCCGATGCTCGCGGCATGGCTGATCCGAGCACCCACCACCGGCCGGGGGCCGTCCCGCTTTCAACGCATCTTCGCCCGCATAACCACATGGTACGGTCGAGCTCTGACGTGCCTGCTCGAAGGGCATTGGCGCCTCTGGCCGAGACGCGGTGGCACTGACACACGCTGGCGCGTCCCGCTGTCGGCGGTCGTGGTGCTCGGCTTCATCGCAGTGACGCTGGGCAGTGTTGCGATGCTGCCGCGGCTCGGAACCGAGTTCCTGCCACAGATGGACGACGGACGTATTCGCATCGACGTCCGTATGCCGACGGGCACGGCGGTCGACCGCACGGGGCAGGTCGTCCGGCAGATCGAACAGGCGTTGAGCGACGATCCATTGATCGAAAGCATCTTCACACTGAGCGGCGGCCGCTCTCGCGGGCTGTTCACGACCGAGGTGGCCTATGAAGGCGAATTGAATGTCCAGCTTGTGCCGCAGTCGCGACGTGCGACCACGACGGTGGAGCACACACAACGAATGCGGCGACAACTGGGCGAACTGGAGCCCCCCGGTGCGGCGATTCGCGTGCGACAAGCATCGACCCGTGGCATTCGCGCCGGCGCCGGCGGTGGTGCGGACATCGCCCTGAAGATTCAGGGGCCGGAACTGGCCACGCTGTTCGATCTCGCCCGGCAGGTGGAGGAGCTTTTGCGGAGATCGCCTGAACTGACCGAGGTGCGCGTCGATGTGGACATGGATCGGCCGGAGTATCAGGTTCACGTCGATCGCACGCGAGCGGCGGCCATGGGCATGTCGGTTCGGGACATCGCCCAGTCCCTTCAGACCCTCGTCGGCGGCAGCATTGCAACGCGATACAAGGAACATGATGAGCACTACGACGTGCGCGTCATCGTCGCCGAGCACGCGTTGGGGTCGCAGCAGGCACTGGCCGACCTTCTGCTCGATCGCCCCGGTGGCGGGCACGTACGCCTGCACGAGATCGCCGACATTCGCCAGGCCACCGGCCCCGTCCAGATCGACCGCGAAAACCAGGTGCTCCA
>PWPN01000274.1 GCA_003557125.1 Phycisphaerae bacterium
GATCCCGTTCAGCGCCGCCATCTTCGGCCGTTGACGCTGTTGGCGGTGCTCGAGCAGATCCGCGCGCGGCGCGATGCCGGGCAACGTGCCGACGCGCTGACGGCTGTGGACACGGCCCGCCAGTGGGTGACCGACTCACGGGAGGACGACCTGTCCATTCACCTGGCGCTGGAGTTGGCCGAGTGTGCGATAATGGCCGGCCCGTCCTGGAGGGAGAACCTGTTCGGCTCATCCGAGGCGCTCGTTCCGTTGACGATGTGGATGCTCCGTTCGCCGGAGCGTCGTGACGTCGCCTATGCGGTCCTGGGCGGGGTCCTGGCCGACACGGCGATCACGCGTGAAACGCCGCTTTTGCAGGTGCAGTGGGCCTTGGGTGGCGCAATCCATGACGTCCGCACCCGGCAGGCACCGGATACCTGGTCATCGGACGCCCGGCTTCAGGAAGTGTTGGCTGTGGCTGCACGAAGAGTCGAAGAGCTGATCGACGACGATGACGCTCCGCTCGCCGCCGAGACAGCCTATCTGCTCGGTCGCGGCCACCTCACGATCGGTCGACCGCTCGAAGCTGTCGGCCACTGGTGCAATCTCGCGGAGCGCTGGCCCGCACACGATCGGTCCGACGATGCATTATGGCGAGCAGTGGCCCATGCCCAACAATGCCTCGAACAGGCAGGGTGCGGGGATCTCGCCCAGGCGCGCACTCTCTTCGTCCGGGCGGGTCGGTTGATGCGTACCTTACGGCCGAGCGATCCGGTCGCGCAACGGTTGGCCTACCCGATCGCACGGGTGCTCGAGCGGTCCGACCAATGGCGTGAGGCGAGCGACGCGTATCGCGAGGTCGAGCCCGACGACCCGAATGCGGTGGGCGCCTCGCTGGGCCGGGCACGATGCCTGCATCGGCTTTTCGAGCACCACGACGCGCGGGGTACGACCGACGAGGCGACACTGGCACGGCTGGCCGAGAGTGCGTTGCGGGCAGCCGAGGAAGGGTTAACGTTCGTGCGGCAACGGTCGGCGGAGGAGCCGAGCGAGGAGGCGACCTGTGCCGAGGCTCAACTGGCGTTGTTCGTGGCCACCTTGTGCAACCAGCCCTTCATCGCGCGCCCCGCTCGAACGGTCGAGGCGCTGGCCGACTTCGAACAGCGGTTCGCCGCATGCCCGGATCGATCGGGGATCGTTCTCAACGAACGGATTATCGCGCTGAAAAGGCTCCAACGCCTCGAAGAGGCACGCCACGAGGTCGAAACGCTGGCGACGCAGGATCGGCAGCGCAGCGGCCCGGTCATGATCCAGCTGCTCGAAACGATGCGAACCGAAATCGATGCGGCTGCCGACCGCGGCCAGGAAACGCACAAGCGCGAGACGGCCGCTGAGGCTGTCCGCGTGGCGGAGATGCTGCTGACGTGGATGGAGGATTATCCGACTCCGACGCTCGCACGCGACCGGTTGACGGTCCGCGTATGGCGTGCCCAGGCGCTGCTTCAAGCCGGTCGTGCGGATGAGGCATTGATCGCCTACGAGGAATGCGCGCAAAACGAGGCGGAACTGCTGGAAACGCTTCCAAGCCTGGCAGCCGAAGTCCGTCTCGGTCGAGCCGAATGCCTCGCTGCGCTCCAACGGTGGGAGGAGGCTCTGCCGCATTTTGCCGCGGTACGCGGACAGACCCCCGAGGAATCGCCGTTCTGGTGGCGGGCCTTCGTGGGGCAGCTCGAATGCCACCGGCACCTTGGCAGCGAGGCGGTCCCGATCGTCCAGGCGATCCGGCAGCGGCGCTACCTTTCGCCCAGCCTCGGGGCGCCGCGCTGGAAACGGCGCCTGGACGTGCTCGAGTCGGCCTTGTTGAGCATTGAAGTCGAAGCGAACGCGTCGGATTAGAATCCGAGGCTGTGGTGTGTGATCGATACCCTCTTACTTGACCGGACCGGCTGGGCAAAGCTAAAGTGATGGAGCGAAGCCGCTGGATTTCAAGTTGGCGCACGGCGGCTGTAGAAACCACCCTTTTGGCGGACGGACGGAAGTCCACGCTGTGAAAGAACCCGTCCTTACGAGCGAAACGTGAATCCCATGTGTACAACTCGATCGTTGCGCATCGTCCCTGCCGGGGTCATGGCCGTCGTTGTTTTCGCCGGTTGTGTGCCTCGGCCGAACCCGCTCGTGGTCTCCACGGATCTGCCTAACGCCCGTATCGGCGAACCCTACAGCTCTACCTTTGCCGTCACGGGCGGGGTCGAGCCGTACACGTTCGCATTGGTAGGCCTGCCGGGCGGCATGAATTTCAACACGACGACCGGCACGATCACCGGGACGCCCGGTGTCATTCACGATGGCTACACGCTCGAGCTGACCGTCACGGACAGCGGCAGCCCCGTTCAACAGGTGGTCGAGCTTTTAACACTGCGCGTCAAGCCGCCGGCTGTCCGGATCACGACCACGCAGCTGCCGGACGGAACGGTCGGCGTCGCCTATTCCGCATCGCTGCTCAGCGAAGGCGGCTTGCCCCCGTTGAAATGGTCGATCACAGCCGGTGTGCTGCCGGACGGACTGCGCCTGAATCGCGACCTCGGTGTGATTGTCGATACCCCCACGTCGGCGGGGAACTGGACGTTTGAAATCACGGTGACCGACAACGACGATCCGCCTACCCGCGACGCGCTGATGTTGTCGATCGAGATATCCGAATGACCCACGCTGCCGAACCGGACCGCCATTGGCTATCGAGGGGCGCACGCATATAAAGCTGACAATCGAGGAGCGGGAGGAGACGATGACCACGGGACGAGGGTACGGAAAAAAACGCGTTGTTTCGTTTATCGGTGCGACCGCTTGCCTGGTGATCGCGGGCGCGGGTTGCCCGACGGACGACTGGCTGGGCGGCACGGAGCTGGACCGGCTCGACTGCACGATGGCCATCGTCGAGCAGGCTGACCAGGTCAACGTGACAGCCGCGATCACGCGCAATCTAGGTGTGCCGGTCGAGCTGACCGACGGGCAGGCGGTCGAGGTCAACGGTCAACCGCTGACCGGGCCGAACGCCGACCTCAAATACACCGCTTCCGTGGCGCGGTCCAATACGTAC
>PWPN01000003.1 GCA_003557125.1 Phycisphaerae bacterium
GAGGGGGCGTTGCCTGGTGCGCCGCGCAACCGCCGCGAGTTCCTCGTCACCTCGGTCGAGGGGGCGCGGCCCGATCATGTTGCGATCCTGCCGGGCAATACCGCGCTGCCGCTTGTGCTGTCAGGGTCGATCTGTGCGTTTGTGCTGCTCGAAACAGGATCTTGTAGCGTCCGCCCCCCGTGGCGGACGGCTCAGAAAGCACTGCTTACGGATCAGTGGCACACGGACCACCTCGTAGCGTCCACCCCCCGTGGCGGACGTAATCCGCTCGGCCTATTGATTCGCCCGGATCAACACCGCCCATGGCCCATCGCCGGGCGCTTTCAGTTCCAACGTTCGACTACTTTGTACGGATTGCGTTTCAAGCCAGGCGCTGCGGGCGATGTCCAGCCAGCGAACTTCGAGCGAGCCTTGGGCGGCCGACACGTCCAGCTTTACCGCGCCGCCGTCGGTGAAATACACGGCGTACCGTTCGCCCGGCTTGGCCAGGCAATACGCCTCGTTCGGCTCGCGATCGCTGAGCAGGTCGTTATGCGGCGCGCACTCGACGACGTTCAGGACGTCGGTCAGCATGCGCATGCTGCGGATGTTCGTCTGGGCCAGTTCGCTCAGGCCGAGACCGAAGTATTGGTCGTGTGGCCCCGGGCGGTGGAAACGCGTCGAAGCGCAGCCGCCGAAAAGGTTGCGCCAGAATCGTTCGATCCCGTTTGCGATGTTGTTTCTTCTCGTTCCGCCGTAGACTTTCACATTGTTGATCGGGATCGGGTTTGCGATCACCTGCGAACGGATGTGCATGATGTGATCGTAATGCTCTTGATCGTTCCTGTGGTTGTTCTGCGAGATCTCGAAAAAATCAAAATGCTTGCGGTCGTGGAGCATCCTGATCTGCTCGTCGGATCGAAAGTCACCCCGGCGGCGCATGTCGGTGAGGTAAACCTTCTTGCCGGCCTTTTCAGCCCTTTCCCGAATAAATTTCGCCCAGTACTGCCCCCACTCGGGCGGCTCGCCGATCTCGTTGTTCATGCAGTACAGCACATTGGGATAGGCCAATGAAATCGAAAGCATCTTATCCACGAACGCTTCCTGGTACTTTCGCACGACGGGAATATCCTTCATCGCAGGAGGCGTATAAAAGAACAGGTGGTCGCTCGGCTCTCGTGCAGCATAGAAATCGATCTGCTCGGCCAATCCGCTCTCGGCGGCGGTGTAATTGACGTTCAGGGCGGGGTTGTACGGGCAACTCTCCCAGCCGATATTCCCCTGGCCGTACCCCAGTGTTGCTTCAGTTTTGAAATAATCCCACGGATCCCAGACCTCGATCTGCACGATGATGTCGCGATCGCGGCAGAGCCGCAGCAGGTTCTCGAACCGGTCCCAGTATTCGGGGTTCCACTGATCGAGATCGTACAGGCCGTCGTCCAGCCGCTTGAACGCCCAGATGTTGCCGGGGTTGCGGCTGCTCATCGTGTTGCGAACGTAGTTACCCCCACAGGCAGCCATCGTGTCGAGATGCTCGACCAAACCCTCGGCGTGATTGAACAGATTGTCATCGCGCGAGCCACCGACCAGCAGCACGGGTTCGCCCTTGTATTGCCAGTAAAAAGGGTTCCCGGAATAGGGCTGGATACGATTCGCATCGTCCGCAAGCAGGGCGGCATTTCCAAAGGCCATGGTCACCAGGGGGGCAAGCAACAGGGCGGCAAAGTGGGTCTGCGATTCTCCTGTAAGCATTGCACAGTCTCCTTTTGCTGCAGCCTTGGTTACTGTCGCACGACCCGCGCATTGTCAAGATCAACGCAGCAGGGGTCAAGCCGGTCCGCGGCACGGTCAGCCTGGTCAGCCGTCGAATTTCGGCAAGAGTCTATCGAAGAGACGGTCAGCCAGGATACTCATCCATGATCTGACGGATGACCCTGCAAGGATTTCCAGCAGCGAGCACGTCGTCTGGAATGTCCCTTGTGACCACGCTCCCGGCACCGATAACAGTCCTCGACCCGATCGTAACACCAGGGCAGATGATCGCACCGCCGCCCACCCAGACATCCGAACCGATCGTGATCGGTTTCCCGGACTCCTGTGTACGACGCAGTCGGGCCTCCATCGGGTGTGTGGCTGTGTAAATCTGCACGGCTGGACCGAAGAACGTGAAGTCGCCAATCCTTACCTCGCACACGTCGAGAATGACGCAGTTGAAGTTGAAGTAGACCCGTTCGCCGAGATAGATGTTGCTCCCGTAGTCGCAGTAGAATGGCGGTTGCATCCAGACCGAGTCACCACCACTGCCGAACAGCTCCGTCAGGATACGACGACGCGTCTCCTGCTCCCGTTCCCGGGTCGCGTTCAGGTCCTGGCAGAGGTCTCTGGTGCGCTCTCTTTTCAGCACCAGTTCCGGATCGAGCGCATCATAAAGTTCGCCCGCCAACATCTTCTCCCTCTCGGTCTTCACAGCGTGGGCCTCCCATTGTGTCATTTTGTAATCATTTTCTAAGTGGTTCCGAGGCAGCCAGCGCTGGCCTTTGGGCATCGAAGTCTACCGCCATACTCGAAGCGGCCGCAAGGACTTGCAGGACGAGCTCGCACGTCAGTTAACCGCTTATTCCGCAGAAATGCTGATGACTGAATCAAAGTCCTAGGCCTGTTTTAACCCATCAGGCGGCAGCATATCGGACGGCGGGAAGAATTGTTACCACGGCTTTATTGGCGGCCTGCAAATGGTCCCACGAGATCAAGTTGAATTGTATGGTGTAACGAGTTGGCTGCATTATTTAAAGAACTGGAAAAGATCAGGAATTTATTTCCCTTTGGCGATCGGTTAAGATCACATCTGGGAAGGCTCGGGCGGAGTTGGTAAAACAAATCCTGGTAAGCCATATGCAAGGGAGAGGGGAACAATGGGTGCACATCGATTTACCCTCGTGGCGTTGGTGGGAGTGCTCTGTACTGCGTCGGCGGTTCGGGCCGAGCTGACCGTCGGGGTGGCGTCCCCGATGGACAAGGTGATGATCCGCGGCGCCCACTACGGCTGGCCCTTCGAGGGGCAGTGGGCCGACCAGATCGGGCATGC
>PWPN01000213.1 GCA_003557125.1 Phycisphaerae bacterium
ACGATACCCCCGGGGCCACACCCGTTCCCATTCCGAACACGGCCGTTAAGCCCGGGGGGCCGATGGTAGTCCCACGGGGCAAGAGTAGGTCATCGCCGGCATTTTTTTATGCGCGGATTTTGTGACCGGAGGGTGCTCGTTGGTGTTCAAAATCCCGCCCCCTCAGCGTACCGGAGTCGATCACGTAACAAGCTCCAGGGCGACCAGCACCGCTACCAGCAGAAGGGCGGCGACGGGTACGAACGCATAGGGCGATATCCCCACAAAGTCAGGCAGCGTCAACTGGCCGCGGTTACCCCATGGGGCGATGGTGCGGTCGAACCATGCCGAGACCTCCGCGAAGACGTAGGATCCCACCATCATGCCCAGGATGCCGACAAGGGCATCGTAGTTTCCTTGCCCGAAGGCGGCGGCGCTGGTTCCCGGGCAGTAGCCGAGCAGGGCAAATCCGATCCCGAAAAGCAGGCCCCCCAGAATATTGGCCCCGTATCGTGTCGGTTTAATATGCAACTCCACCATTCCCATCGCATGCAGGGTGAAGATGCCGATCATGCCCACCACGATGGCAGACAGCATGACTTGGATCACCGTGAAGTTTTCCAGCAGCAGAACACCGATAAGGATGTGGTATTTGGCGACCCCGCCTTTTTGAAGCAGGAATCCGAATATCAGGCCGAACAGCAACCCGAGCACGAGTTGCCTGCCCGAGCCTTTCGTTCGCACGACTTCTTGCCCGTTGCTGCTTTGGGGCTTTGCGTTTCGGTTGTGCTGCAATGAAGAATCGTTGGCCATGTGTTTGCTCTCCCCAGATGCGCGGTGACGGTCAGAGGCGATACATCATCATGGCGACGGCGACACCGCCGGCAAAAAAGCAGATCAGTGCGACCCAGGATCCGACCGACAATTGCAAAGCGCCGCTGATGCCATGCCCGCTCGTGCAGCCTCCAGCCATGCGCGCCCCGAAGGCCATGATGGCGCCGCCGACGAAAGCGAATGCCGACCGCAGTGCCGTGCTATCTTCACCAAATCGCGCTTCCCACAAGGGCGGAAGGAATCGGCCTGTGATCTCTCCCCCCGTCCACGCGGCCAGGAACGCCCCGACGATCACGCCGATCACCAGCATCGTTCCCCAGTCGATGAGCGGAGGTTTCTTCTGATAGTAGCTGAGCGATTCGGTATGTCGCCTTGCCAGAAGTATGCCGATCAGCCCGCTCGCGCGCGCATATGCCGTCTATGCACCGATCGGCTTCTTCGAGTAATAAAACGTCAACATGGACAGCACGCCGATCAGGGCGCCGACAAGGTAGGGTGACCAGGCGGGGCCGGGATAGGCGTTCGGGTCGACGGGATGCTCCGTAGCCAGCAGGGGAGTGGTCATGCCGGAAAGCGTCGCAAGTGTCACTGCAAACACGAGACGCATGATCGATCTCCTTGAGTCTCACTTCTCGACGGGATAGTCCGATGCAAGCCAGGCTTTCCAGCTTCCCGGTACGTTCCGCACATCTTCGAAGCCGAATTTCTGCAGTAAGCTGGCAGCCAAGCTCGCTCGATAGCCGCTGCCGCAATAGGTCACCAAGGGCTTGCGCTTGTCCAGTTTCTTTGGGCTGCCATCGAAGTCGGCTACATAAGAGTGCGCGGCTCCGGGGACATGCCCTTTCTTCCATTCATCAGGCGACCGCACATCCAAGACCTGGAGCCGATCCCGCTGCTCGTTAATCTCAGCCACACTCATTTGCTGTAGTGATTGGATCGGGAGGCCGGCGTTGGCCCATGCGGTCATCCCACCCGCGAGGTACCCGGCGTACCGGGTGAATCCGGTTCGCATGAGCAGCTTCAGCGCCTTATTCAAGTCGGTGTCCTTTTCGAGCACGAGCAGGAGGGGGGCATCGGGGTCGAGCATTTCACCGGCCCAGATGGAAAGCTCTGGTACGAGCCCGAGGTTCAGTGCACCCGGGATATGACCGCCGCCGAAGGCGAGCATGTGTCGCGTGTCGAGAAGTTGATGGGAGGCGTCCTCGATGGCTTGCTTGAACATTTCGGGCGTCAGGCCCGGCACCCGAGGCAGACCGTGCTGTATGGGGGGGCCTGCGGAGTTGACCTTTTTGAGCCGCTTGTAATGCTCAGGCTCAGGCGGGACGCCTTCGGTTACGAACTTCTTGAATTCGGCCGGCTTGCCCTCGAACCGAAGGAAGGCGTTGGTTTGCTTCTCACGGCCGATCGTGGTGACCAGCCTGTCGCCGATATCCGCACCGCAAGCCGAACCGGCCCCATGGCCGGGGAGGACGATGACGCCGACGTCCAGCTTCATGTAGAATTCATAGAGCGTCCGGTAGAGATCGGACGTCAGCTTGTCGGCGGCTTCTTCGCCGAGCAGATCGGGCCGACCCGCCGAATCCGCAAAAAGACAATCGCCGCTCAGAATTCCCCATGGCATGTCTTCCTGCCCCGCTTCTGCCAGCAGGTACGACATGTGTTCCGGGGTGTGGCTGGGCGTAAAGACGGCTGTGACGATGACGGAGCCGAATTCGAAGCGGTCCCGATTTTTCAACCCCTGGTGATCGAAGCCGTATTCGGCGCCGCCTTCCTGGCTGACGTAGATTTGCGCATTTCCCAAACGGGCGGCCAGTTCGCATGATCCTGACATGAAATCCGCGTGGATATGTGTCTCGAAGATGTGGGTGATCGTGAGGCCGTGCTTTCTCGAAAGAGCGACGTAAATGTCGATATCGGGGCGCGGATCGATGACGGCGGCCGTCCCTGAGCTGTCGTCCCCGATAAGGTAAGATAGCTGCGCGATTCCGGGGGTCAGTATCCGTTCAAATACGAGGCTCATTGCGATACCTCCTTATAAGGATCAGATCCCTTTCCTTGTTGACGAGGAACGTCCATGTGGCTTGACAGCAGACGTTTAGTTAGTCCTTAAACAAGCGAACCCGGAAGGCTTTTGAGCCTATTGGTTGGCCAGTTCCGTCGGCGCGGACCTTCCCGGATTCGACCCGCTCCCGGGTCGCCGTGTTCTCATCTTGTGCACTACGCA
>PWPN01000381.1 GCA_003557125.1 Phycisphaerae bacterium
CACGTCGCTTCTCTCTGCCGTTCCCGTGCTGCCCGCTTGGCCATGCGCCATACCTCCTCTCGGACAGGTATGGTGCATCAACCAGCCGCCGAATTGAAGATGGAGTTCACCGGACGGCTACCGTCCAACGGTGTTCGGCAGAGACAAACCCAAAATCAGAGAACATGCACGCTGAACGTCAAAAAAACTTCCGCTTTCATCGGAAATCACCTTCCAGTTCCACCTGTGCCCGTCGTAGTTGCTCCTTCTGAAGTTCCAGCTCGATCTGGTGCACCCGCAGTTCGTGGAGTGCCTGCCGGGTTTCCTTGGACGACTGCGGTTTCTGGACCGTGGCCTCGTCTGCTTGGGCTTTTTGCTCCGCTCGCCGGTGTAGACCGTCCGCGTTGCCTGAGCGGGGCTCTTGTTCGGTCATGGCCTTGTTCCATTACCCGAATCGCGGCACTCCCACCAAGGAAAAGATGATTATTTCTTCGCCGTTCACGGTACTGATGTCATGATGCATACCCAACACCTTTACGCCAAGGACCTCGTGGACCAACGACTCCAACATCGGGCGTGCCAACTCCAGCAGTTGCCTCCGTGTTTCCTTGATGAGATCCCTTCCTTTCTCCGGTGACGACGATTTGCCGAGTTGTCGTTCGGCTGGAGTCAACGCACCTTGAATGCGGACCACCAAGAGGTCTTTCATGAGATGGGCGCGGACCTGTCTCAACCCCCATCCCAGATACTCCTCTTGAAAGCGAATGATCCCATCACAGATAGCTGCTTCGCACTCTGCTTGAGTAAGGGTTTTTGATTTGCGCTCGCTCCTGATTCGTCGAGCTTTGTCAATCGGCAAGCGTCCCTCTGCTACGAGACTCGCAGGCTCTTTAACACGTCTTCGCGATTGGCCCGTATCCGAGGCTACGACACTGGTTAAGACCTCTTTGATGTCCGTCAGGGCAACGGGCTTGGTGAGGACCGTATCGAACCCGGCCTTCATCGCCGAGGATTTGTACTCCTCGCCTTTATAGCCCGTCACGGCCACGATTCTCGTTTGAGCGAAGGCAGGAATCTGGCGGAGGTGCATGACGAGATCGCAACCATCCATGTCAGGCATTACCAAATCGACGAGCATCACATCCGGGCGAAATACGGCGGCAACTTCCAGTGCCTTCGTCCCACCATACGTGACATGCACTTGGTTACCGAGTGCTTCAACCAGCAGACCCAAGGAGTCAGCACCGTCTCGGTTGTCATCAACTACGAGAACCCGAAGAGTCTTGTCAGTCGTCGGCATAAGCTTCTTCCTTTCGACAGTCCCGGACTGTGGTCATGCCACAACCACAAGTCATCATAGCTGCGATGACACATCAAGTCGCCTCTCCTGTCCTGGTTCAGCCTGAGATGGAGAACCAGGACAGGCGAAGATGGCCCGCGGACGGCGCCGAGACCAGCTCAAAGCCCGTTTCGGGCTGGACCCGGCGATGCCGCGATACGGTGATGAGGTGGGCTGTAGTGGGCGGCACCGGGACACCTCAGTACTGCGTAGGAAATCCATCCGTGGCGATTTTGGCGCTCACGGCCCGGCGAGTCAACCGTTTGCTAACATCCCGTCCGCCATCCTTGCCCCAGAGCGTGCTTGTTGCCGACCGCCATAAGACTCCGGCGATCCACGTGTCGCCCCTGGGGGTGGAGGCGTAGCATTGAAGCTCAAGGCTTTTGAAGGGACAGGAAACAACGTAAGATGCAGTAATCAGGCCCGGGTTGATGGCGGTGTCGGGCAAGGTTACCCGCTGACGCCGCCACCGTCCTTGCCTCCAACAGGTTGGACGCCTCGATCGCTCGAAGCGTTTCGGGGCACACCCCGCCGGGGGCCGTGGGCAGGTGTGATCTAACCAGGAGGACCGCGATGACCAAAAAGAAGAAACCCGTCGTCCAACCGGCCATCCCGGCAAATGAAGAGCAGCATCCGATCACACCGGCCGAAACCCCCGCTCCGTCTGAACCCCCCGTGGCGGCGAAGCCGGACTTTCCCATCGTCGGCATCGGCGCGTCCGCCGGCGGGCTGGCGGCGTTCGAAGCTTTCTTTTCCGGCATGCCCGACGACGCCGATCCGGGGATGGCCTTTGTCCTGGTGCAGCACCTGGCCCCGGACCACGAGAGCATCCTCACCGAGCTCATCCGACGATATACCCGCATGCAGGTCTTCGAGGTCAAGGACGGGATGGTGGTGCAGCCCAATTGCGCCTACATCATCCCGCCCAATCGCGACATGGCTTTTCTGAACGGCACGCTCCAACTGATGGAACCCTCTGCGCCCCGTGGGCAGCGTCTGCCGATTGACTTCTTCTTCCGCTCCCTGGCGCAGGACCAACACGAGCAGGCCATCTGCATCGTGCTGTCGGGCACCGGCAGTGACGGTACCCTGGGCGTGCGGGCCATCAAAGGCGCCGGGGGCATGGCCATGGCCCAGGACCCCGCAACCGCCGAGCACAACGGCATGCCGCGTAGCGCCATCGCCACCGGCCTGGTGGACTACGAGCTTCCACCGGACGAGATGCCCGCCCAACTCATCGCCTATGCGGCCCATGCCTTCGGCAAGCTCCCCCGGCCCGCCACCCCCCAGACGCCCAAGGACGAGAACACACTCAGGAAGATCTTCGTCCTGCTGTGTGCCCAGACCATGCACGACTTTTCCCAGTACAAGCCGAGCACTGTCCGTCGCCGCATCGAACGACGAATGGCCGTCCACCAGATCGAAACGATGGACGAGTACGTCAAGTATCTGCAGCAGATGCCGGCGGAGGTAGAATTGCTCTTTCGTGACCTGTTGATCGGCGTGACCAATTTCTTCCGTGACCCGGAGCCCTTCAAGGCACTTGAAACACAGGTCATCCCCAAGCTCTTTTCCGGCAAGTCCCCGGACGTGACGATCCGCGTCTGGTCGCCGGGGTGCTCTACCGGCGAGGAAGCCTATTCCATCGCCATCCTGCTCGCCGAACGCCAGGAGCTGCTGAAGCAGGG
>PWPN01000143.1 GCA_003557125.1 Phycisphaerae bacterium
CCGTGCGATGGGATCCGAAAGCGGGTCGGATAGCCGACGACGGGATTCTTAACCGCTGGCTGACGACACCCTACCGCGCGCCGTGGCACTTGGGATGACCAACCGGTGGCGGGTGATGCTCACAGGGTGATTCTCGGGAGTGATGCCCTTTGTCGTGTCGTCGCAGCAGTCGACCTGTCGATTTTCGGGCTTGGACGAGCGAGATATGGGAATACAGATGACGGAATCTCATGAAACATCGCCAATGAGAGGACAGACCGGCTGCACCGCGTCGGAGACGGAGATGCAGACGGAGACGAGCAGCGATCTCAAGCGGGCTGCATTGGTTGCATTGTCGGAAGGCGACACCGAGGCGCAACGCCGTGCGATCGAGACACTGGCCGAGCATGGCGCGCCGGTCGTGCCGGAGCTGGTCGAACTTCTCGATCGGCAGAACCGCACGAACGAACGAAGTGCATGGCTGACCCTGTTTCGGATGGTCCATCGCGATATGCAGCCGGACGCACGCGACGCGCTCACCGATGCGCTCGTGACGGAGTTACAGAAAGAGCACGCGACGCGCACACGCGAGCAGCTTTGCGAATTGCTCAGCTACGGGGGGGCGGTCCGCTGTGTCGATCCGCTCTATCGCATGCTGCTCGATATGCGTGTGCGAGAGGCTGTCCGGCAGGCGCTCATTCGGCTGCCATTTCGTGACGCGACACAAGCGCTCGTAGCGGGCCTTCAGATCACGGAAGGGGACTTCCTCATTGCGTTGCTCGACGCCATCGGCCGCAAGCGCGAGCCCGCGACGCTTCCGATCCTCGTCTCCTGGTCGCAGAGCACGCAGGCCCCCGCACGCGAGGCTGCGCTCGACGCCATCGGCCGACTCCCGAGCCGCCATGCGATGGAGGCGCTCCGGGCAGCGGTGCGCAGGGGGGTGGACGAATCGGTGGGGGCGCTGCTGCGGTCGGGCCAGACGCTGCTGCGGGACGATCGGACAGCCGATGCGCGCGAAGCGTTTTTAGATGTCGTACGCTACCCGGAGGCCGATGCACCGCTTGTCGTGGGGGCTGTCGTCGGGCTCGGGCGCGTCGGCCGCGCGGAGGATATCCCGCTGCTTTTGAAACTCGCCGAGCACCCGCGTTGGGCGGACACGCGCGCGCCAATCGAGCGGGCCGTCCGACGGGCCGTGGCGGCGCTCCAGAATGCGAGCACGGAAGGGGACACATAAGTGCCAATAAAGAGCACTGTAAAGCATTGTGAACGGAGCGACGGGCAGCACGGCGCATTTGTTTGTTCGTCCGGGATCACACGGGTGCAGCGGACGCCGCCTGGCGTTTGTCGTTCCAGCTTCGCACGCTTCGAATGATCGCCAGCACGACGATGCCGACCGTCATGGCCAGCACGACGACGGATGTGATCAGCAGGGGCAGCTCCGTCGCGCGGTTCGGCCAATAGTCGAGCACGAGCAGCCGGGTCAGCATCGTCACCGACGTCGCGAGCATGAACAGACTCGGGGCCAGGGTGAACCAGAAAGCTCGGCCGCGATGATAGAGCCAGACAGACGCGACCAGCAGCGTAAGGGCCGCCAGCAACTGATTGCCCGAACTGAAAATCTTCCAGACGACCTTGTAGCCGCTGCCCCAGCCCAGCACGAGCATGAGCGCCACTGCGATACCCGAGTTGAACCAGTAATGCTTCAGCAGCGACAGGCCGAGGCGCGTCAGGCCTCGCGTCGCGACGGGGCGAACGGGCGTCTGCGGGCCGTCCATATCCGGCCGTTCCGCGCTCAGCCCGCCCGTGCCGGCCAATTCGCTCGTCGATGCGTCGGCTGCCAATGCCCTTTGCTTTGCCGCACGGTCCGCGAAAACATCATAGTGCCCGAATAACGTCACCCATCCCTCTTCGATCATGTAGCGTGTCAGACGGATCGCGGTATCGAGCGTCGTCACCAGAAAGCCCTGGAGCATGAGCATCGCGCCGACCGCGCCGACCCAGACGGGCAAGGACAGGCCGATATGGGCTGTGTGCCCGACCGCCATCGCGAACGCCAGCGCCATGTTGCCCTGCACGCCGCTGTCCGGCGCCGGGTAGCAATAGCCCTTGTAAGAAGCCAGCGAGAGCCCGACGACGAGGCTCCCCACGACGCAGACCGCCAGAAAACTTTCCAGCAGCAGGCCGAAATAACCCACGGTCCTGGCAGAGCGTTCGTTGTTGAGCTGCTTGCAGGTCGTGCCGCCCGCGCACAGGCCGTGAAAACCGCTCACCGCCCCGCAGGCGATGATGACGAACATCACCGGCCAACCGGGCCCGAGCACGTCACCTGCCTGCGACCAGTTGTTGAACGGGATGGCCGTCGCGCGCGAGGCCAGCTCGCCGCCACCTCGAAAAGCGGACGCGATGAGCGACACGAGCAAGAACGCGATTCCCACGTAAAGGATGTGCACGTTGATGAAGTCGCGACTTTGAAGAAACAGCCAGACGGGCAGCCCGGCCGCCAGAAGCACGTACGCGCTGACCATCACTTTCCACGTGGACGGTTCGACGGAAAGAGGCCACGTCATGCCGACGAGGATCGAGACGGTGCAAAGCGCCATCGCCAGGACCGAGCAGAGCCACACCGGCGTCTTGCGTTTCAGATAGAGGAAACCCACCAGAGGCGAGCAGGCGGTGATGAACAGTACGGAGGTGAACGCGATCCCGCCGATGGCCGCTTGGCCGTCCTTCAGCGCGAACAGCGTCTGGTCCTCGGGCAGCTGGAGCGCGTCGGCCGGCACGGTCGAGACCAGCGCCACAGCCGACAGATCGAGAAAGGCCGCACACACCAGCGCCAGCAAGGCTACCAGCAGTATCAACATCATCACGAACGCCCACCGCCCGATCGTACGGCGAGCAACGACCGTCAGGTTGCGACCGCCTTCGCGCATCGTGATGTGCAACGCGACATAGTCGTGCACGCCGCCCAGCAGCACCGCACCTGCCAGCAGCCATGCCAGCGCCGGTCCCCACCCATACAGCAGC
>PWPN01000192.1 GCA_003557125.1 Phycisphaerae bacterium
CCTGCCGGACGATGTGCTGACGATCCGGCTCGAACCGGTCGGTGATATCCAACGCCGATTGACCTGCTTCGCGACGGGGGCTCAGTCTCAGCAGTTGCTTGCATGTCTTGGTGAATGAGCCTTTTCAGTCGAGTCAAAGCACTGGCGGACAAGCCGCCAGTGGCACCCATGTTTGTAACGATGCGTGGACGGGCGAGACGCCCGTACCACCCTACCCCCCTGCAGACGGGCGAGACGCCCGTACCACCCTTGCCCCCCTACCGACGGGCGAGACGCCCGTACCACCCCGCCCCCTGTAGACGGGCGAGCCGCCAGTGGCACCTCGAGTGGCACCCATGTGTCGGATTGTTGGTCAGGCTTTGACGGTGGGTCGGCCGTACTTGTACCACGCGGCGCAGGTGCCCTCGCTGCTGACCATGCAAGGCCCGATGGGCTGCGAGGGCGTGCACGACGTGCCGAACAACTCGCATTCGGTCGGGACGGTCTTGCCCTGGATGACTTGGCCGCACTGGCAGCCGGGCGGATCGTAGTCCGTCTCGACGTCCAATCCGAAGCGGTCGGCTGCATCGAATCGGCGATAGGGTTCGCGCAGGTCCAGCCCGCTGTGCGGGACGGTGCCCATGGCCCGCCAGACGGTGTCGGCCGACTCGAAGACGGCTTCCATGCAGGCTAAGGCTGCGGGGTTGCCTTCGGGTCGGACCGCCGTCGTGTAGACATTGTCGAGGCGCGGTCGGCCGGCGGCGATCTGTTCGAGAAGTTTGAGGATGCCGGCAGCCATCTGTTGCGGCTCGAAACCGGCCACGACGCACGACTTGCCGAACTGCTCGACGACCGGGCGGTACGCATCGACGCCGATGATGACGCTTACGTGCCCGGGCAGCAGGAACCCGTCGAGCGGGACATCCCCGGCCGACAGCATGGCTGTCATGACGGGAATGACCAGTTTGTGGCCTGCGAGGACGGAAAAGTTCACGAGCTTTTTGCGGTCGGCCTCGAGAATCGCCGCTGCCGACGCGGGCGCCGTCGTCTCGAAACCGACTGCCAGAAACACCGTCTGACGATCCGGATGCTCGGCGGCGTAGCGCACGGCGTCGCGGGCGGAGTAGACCACGACGACCTGTGCGCCGCGGGCGCGCTGGCGTTCGAGGCTTCCCGTGCGGCCGGGCACGCGGACCATGTCGCCGTACGTGCAGATCGTGACGTCGGATCGCTCGGCCAATGCGCAGGCGGCGTCGATGTAGCCTTGCGAAGTGACACAAACAGGGCACCCAGGCCCGCTGACCAGCCGTACATTGGCCGGCATGAGCGACTTGATGCCCGAACGGAAAAGCGCGACCGTGTGCGTGCCGCAGACCTCCATCAGCTGGATACGGTCCATGTCGCGGCTGAGCTCGCAGATGCGCTCGATCACTGGCGTAACGGTATTCGTGTTCATGATTCGTCCGATGACGGTTGCTTCAGCTCGGCCGGGATCTCGGCGACGAGGTCCGCTTCCTTGAGGTAATGCCACGTCTCGCGCGCGTCCTCGGCTGTCAGCGTGTTGATCGAAAAGCCCGCATGCACGAGCACCCAGTCGCCGAGACGGGCCTCGGGCGTAAACGCAAGGCTCACGTCGAGACGCGAGCCCTGGAAATCGACGGTCCCGATCCGCTCGGCTCCCCCTTCGTCGGGGGGTTCCTTCAAATCGATGATTTTTCCTGGAACGGCAAGGCACATGCCGTGCGCCTCCTGTGATCCGCTTGTTACCGGCAGGCTGCTGATACCGCCTGCCCCAGACTCACGCCCCCGTCGCCGGGTGGCACCTGACGATGCGCGTAGACCTCGATACCCGCCTCGATCAGACGCGCCTCCATCCGCTCGGAGAGTAGTCGATTGAGAAAGCATCCCCCGGAAAGCACCGCACGGGCGATACCCGCGCGTCGGCCGGTTTCGATCGCAGCGTCTGTCACCATTGTAACAACTGTTTCGTGAAATGCGCGGGCAAGTTCTTCGACGGACCGCCCTTCCCGTCGCTGGGCAAGCAGCGCCGCAAACGCGGGGCGCATGTCGAGCTGGGCCGGTTTAGTGTCACCGTCGCCGGGCAGGACATCGAAGGGCAGCGGATCGGTTGCGGGGGCTCGGTGAGCGGCTGCCTCGAGACGCATGGCTGCCTCGGCCTCGTGGCGGTTCGTATCGCATACGCCCAGAAGAAATGCGGCTGCATCGAACAGGCGCCCCAGGCTCGATGTTTGTATGAGCCGTTGCGGGTGGGCAAGCTGACGCTTTGCCATCTCGATCGTCTCAGTCGCGGTGCGCGCGAAATGCTCGGGCGCCCATTCGGTAAAGGGCCGTCCCAGGTAGCCGTCCAGAAGACCGGCCGCCGGTCGCCACGTCTGGCGCGCTCCCGCGTCGCCTCCAAGCAGCGGGTAATAGCGAAGGTGGGCGGAGCGTTCGAACGTCGTCTCGTCGGCGATCAAGACCTCCCCGCCCCAGATCGCTCCGTCCGTCCCGTAGCCCGTCCCGTCGCAGGCGATGCCCACCACGCGGCCCGTCAGGCTGTGCTCGGCCATGCAACTGACGATGTGGGCGTGGTGATGCTGCACGGTTGTGACGGGCAGGCCGAGCGTCCTTGCGTAACGTGTCGAGGCATAGTCCGGGTGGAGGTCGCAGGCAACGGCAGCCGGCTCGATTTCAAAGAGTTTTTTGAATTGTTCGACCGTCCAGACGAAATGGCGATAGGCCGACGCGTTGGACAGCTCGCCCAGGTGCTCGCTGAGCAGGGCCTGCGAACCGTCGAGCAGGCACACGGTCGATTTCAGTTCGCCGCCGACGGCCAGGATGGGATGTGCAGCCTCATGGCGGACGGAGATCGGCGCGGGTGCGTAACCGCGTGCCCGGCGGACGGGTAGCAGTGTCGGCTGCGGCGCGTCCAAGGCCAGGGCGACCGAATCGTCGAGTCCGCGGGCGATGGGCCGATCGTGCAGGAGAAAAGCGTCGGCGATATGGCTTAACCGTCGCAGGGC
>PWPN01000013.1 GCA_003557125.1 Phycisphaerae bacterium
GAATCCGCCGTAGATGCCGACGCCTTCCACCATCACGAACGAGACGGTCCGGTCCGTGGTGCTCGTCGGCTTGTACGTGCCGGCTGCGACCCAGATATCGGCGCCGCTGACAGCCGTCGCCAGTGCATCCTGGAGGTCGGTGTAGGCATCGGCCCAGCTCGTGCCATCGTTGGCGCCCGTAGCTGAGGCATCCACGAAGACGACGGATGCCTGGCTCGTCGAAGCCCACCCGACGGTGGCGACCGCAAAGGCCAACAGCGTCCCGGCAGCGCGCAGAATCCCCATGGGGCCGACCGAGTTTCGGCGAATGTTCATCGTGATTTCTCCCTCCCCCCCGACCTTGCTTAATGTTCGACCTGTCAGACTGATCTCGACCGAATGACATGCGTCCGGAGGCTATGGGCACCACCCTTTCGCCCCTTGCCGGAGGCTTTCCGCATGGTGCACCCGCCGGAGGTGCGGTTTCGGCCGATAACATGGCCGATCTACTTGGATGCCTGCACCTCTTGCCCTACCAGGCACTCTACAGCATCCATCCCCATGGTTCAAGCATAAAGTCGAATATTCAGCAGATGCCCAACCAGCGTCACGGCGTTACAACAGGGACACAGCCTGACCATATCTCGACGGGAGTATAACTCCGGGTTATCACATAAGATGCGGCTGGATGCAGCCGATCTATCCAGGGGTACTGAACTTGCGCAGGAGCTGTCTTGGACATTCACCATCTACTCTTGGTCGTCGGCGTGCTGGTCCTGCTCAGCACCTTGACCAGCAAGCTCTCCGAACGCGTCGGGGTGCCGGCACTCCTCATGTTCCTCGGCGTCGGCATGTTGGCCGGGTCGGATGGAATTGGCGGCATATACCTCCACAATGCTGCCTTGGCCAATGCCATTGGGACGATAGCCCTGGCGTACATCCTTTTCTCAGGCGGCTTGGACACGCATTGGCCGAGCGTCCGCCTCGTACTCGGGCGGGGTCTGCTGCTGTCGACTGTCGGTGTGGTGGTGACCACGGTGCTGCTGGGACTGTTCATCTGGTCGGTGAGCGGCATCTACCTCGCGGGGAGCCTGCTGCTGGCAGCCATCGTCTCTTCGACCGATGCAGCCGCGGTCTTCTCCGTCCTGAGGTCCGGCGGCGTGGGCCTGAAGGGCAGGGTCCGGTCGCTGCTCGAGCTCGAATCGGGCAGCAATGACCCGATGGCCATCTTTCTGACACTCGGGCTGATCTCCATCCTGCTGAACCCCGAAAGCAGTTGGCTTCAGCTTGTGCCGATGTTCCTGCTCCAGATGTCCATCGGGGTCGTTGTCGGGCTTTTCGTCGGCAGGCTCGCGGTGCATTTGCTCAACGTCGTCCGCCTGGACTATGACGGGCTCTATCCAGTACTCACGATCAGCATCGTGGTGATCGTGTTCGGGCTGGCGGCCACGCTGGGCGGCAACGGGTTTTTGGCGGTGTACGTAGCCGGCATCGTGATGGGCAACTGCACGTTACTGAACAGGCGCCCGTTGCTCAGTTTCCACGACGGGCTGGGCTGGCTGATGCAGATCGGCATGTTCCTGGTACTGGGCCTGCTCGTGTTTCCGTCCCGCCTGCCGTCGGTAGCGGGGATGGGTCTGCTGGTCTCGATGGTGCTGATCTTCGTCGCTCGGCCGACGGCTGTGTACCTGTGCCTCTGGGGAAGCGCGTACGATTGGCGCGAACGGACACTGATCGCCTGGTCGGGCCTGCGCGGGGCGGTGCCGATCGTATTGGCGACCTTCCCGTTGCTGAACGGTTATCCCAACTCCGACCGCATCTTCCATGTCGTCTTTTTCGTCGTGCTCACGTCCGTGCTTCTGCAAGGTCGCCTGCTGATGCCGTTGGCCCGCTGGCTGGGCGTGGACGAACCGCACGACACGGCTCCGCCCTACCCGATCGAGTTCAACCGCACGCACAGCCTGCAGTGCGAAACGCGCGAATTCACGGTACGACCGGGCGCGCCGGCAGCCGACTGCCACATCCGAGGCCTCGGGCTTCCTTCCGATCTGCTGATCCTGCTGATCCGCCGAGGACGCGAGTTTATCGTGCCACGCGGCAAGGCCCACATCAGGCCTCACGATTCGCTCCTGGTAATGGCGGAGCCGGAACGGCTGCACGACACACGCAAGATGTTCGAAGAAAAGGCATCTCCCCCTTCACCGCATCCTGATGTCCTCAAGCCGACCAGGCCCAAAATGAATGTTGATGACTAACGCGACGGCGGTGCTTCAATGAACCAGAAACACCCTGCCGCCCGGTGCGGGGTTTCTGCCGTCATAGTTGATGTTGATGACGCCGTTCCCGGATACAGTCAGGCTATCGACAATGAGCTGATTTCCCACGCTGTCCGCGGTGCCGCTGAGTTTCAGGTGGTTTTCAGGGAAATAAAATGTACCGTCCAGATCCATCGTGCTGGTGCCGATGATCGTCGCTTCGTTCGTGTTGCCGTAGATGCCCCCGTGATCGGACGTACGTGCCTGGAAAATCGTAATCCCTTCGTAAATGGTGACTTCCGGCGGGTACACATAGCGTTGAGGATCGATGCCCGACATGACGATTGTTCCATTGCCCCCAAGATAGACGTGACTCTTCGGATTTGAGCCCGGCGTACTGTCGATGACGTAGAACATGACGCCCTCGGCCAGGAAGTTTCCGCCGCGGATATCCAGGCCCACCCCGTCCACGACATACAGGCCCGGTGCGCAACGGATGCTTGCGTTGTTGTTATTCATGGCGATACCTCCCGGATAGTAACCCGGAAGCAGGTCCACGGTTTCCTTGGTATTGCCGGAAATCGAGACGGGAGGTTGCGTCGGGCCAAACAGCGTCGGAGCCGGGATGCCCGCAAGGGGGTCCTCGATCGTGCAATTGCAGTACTCATTCAGGTAACCTTCGTAGCCTGCCCTCGCGAATCCGCCGTCCGTGCCGCCGTTGATGTTGATCTCCGCCGAAATGACATCCGGGTTGCCGTTGACACAGGC
>PWPN01000220.1 GCA_003557125.1 Phycisphaerae bacterium
TCTCTGACGATCGGAGCTTTCGTCGCACTCCGGGCGTGGATCCCTTCGCACAAGCCCCACGCGATCGTAGCGGGTATTCTCATCGCCGTCACTTCCGTTTCGGGTCTCAGTTACGTCGCGGGCTTTGTGCGGGACAGCCAACCGCCGACCTCGCGTTTGCTGGCCGCCGCCAAGCTCGAAGAGTTACGACGGGCAGGGGCACGCTCGCTGGGCATCCTGGCCGAGCCCGCGCCCTACGTCCTGCCGCCGGTCGACCTGTTCGGCTGGCAGATCGTGCTGCTGCCGCGCGAACCCGACGCAGTGATCCTGGCGGAGATGGACGTGCTCGTACGCCCGTGGGGAATAGGCCCGTTCGAGGCGGAAGGGTTCGATTTCGACGATCCTTCGTTCGAACGTCGATGGGGGCTGCGCCGCACGCCGATCAGTTGGGCAGATAAGCCGTTTCAGATCATCGTGCAGGGCGCGCACGTCCCGCGCGGGATCGTGCCGGAGGAGCCATGAGAATCGGCTGCGTGGTCGATGGGCGGAGCTGCGACTGGCTGTCCGATCATGTCGCCTCGCTGGCTGAAGTCGGCTGTCGAGGCGTGTTCGTCAGGGGGCTCGGCACTGTCCTCGACGGTGCTGGTGAACGCTTGGCCCGCCTCCGCGCATGGCCTGGCGCCGGTCTCGCGTTGATCGGCATCGAATGCGATCTCTATGCCTGTGCGGATGGAGATGCATCCCTTGCACGGACAACGGAGCGCCTCGAACAGTATGCACGGCAGATCGCAGCCGTGCGTGCCGAGGCGATCGTTCTGACGGGTGGACCGCGGGGTGGTCGAGCCATCGGGGAGTTTCAAGAACTGCTCGACGAGGCCTGCGGACGGTTCGCACCGCTTGGCCTGGGCGTCTGCATCGCCAATCGCAAAGGCACTTGCGTCGAACAGATCGAGGATCTGCGCGCGATTTTCACGCCGCCTCGCCATACGCACATTCGTCTTCTGTTGGACGCAGGGGAATGTTACGAGGCTACGGTGAACCCACGCGATGTGTTCGCTGAGTTGGGTGACTGGACGGCCGGCGTCGTGCTGTCCGATCGCAGAACCGGCTCGAAGGTCGGCCTCGGTACCGGCCGAGTGAACGTAGCCGGCTTCGTGACAGACCTCGCGCGGAGTGGGTACGATGGATGGGTTGTGCTGGACGTGCCCTGGACCGCGCACGGCCCATGGCTCGATGCCTTACGGCAGGCAGTGACGCACGTTCACGAACTGCATGAGAGCCACAGACACTCACATTGAGCGGTGTGTCGTGATGGGTGCGTCGTAAGCTCAAGGAGCCGGCCCAAGGAGCCGCGGGCTTGAGCCCGCGCGGTCGAACGATCGCGATGGCACGGCCCCGTTTCGTCATTCCGCAGCCATCGCCGTACGTTGACAACCTTTCGTTTCGGACAGGAGCGAAGAGGCGTGCATGCGAGGACGGACACGTTGGACGATATCGCCGAGAAGGTCCGCGCGGGCGAGCGCCTCGGGATCGAGGAAGGCCTGCGCCTCTATGCCACCCCGGATATTCACACGCTTGGCGAGTTGGCCAACCACGTTCGCGAAAAACTGCACAGCCGACGGACCTACTACAACGTCAACCTCCACATCAACTACACGAACTATTGCCTGCTTCGGTGCAAGTTCTGCTCCTTTTACCGACCCTATCCTGTGCAGGGCCGGGACGCACCCGCCGGTGACCCGGAAACTCCATCCGACGACGGCTATGCGTTGAGTATCGAACAGATCGTCGAACGCGCGCAGTGGGCGGTCCGGCAGGGGGCAACGGAGGTCCACATCACAGGCGGCCTGCATCCGAAGCTTCCCTTCACGTTTTACGTCGAGATGTGCCGACAGATCCGCCAGGCGTGCCCATCGCTGCATATCAAGGCCTTCACCGCCGTCGAGATCATCCATTTCACGCGGATCGCCCGGCCGCCCCTGAGTATCCCGCAGGTGCTCGACCAGCTCGTCGAGGCGGGACTCGATTCCCTGCCCGGCGGGGGGGCTGAGATCTTCGATGCGCGCGTCCATGACGAGGTCTTCAAAAACAAGGTCGGGCAGGCGGGATGGTTCGACGTACACCGCGCGGCCCACGAACGGGGAATCTACTCGAACGCCACCATGCTCTACGGCCACATCGAAGGGCGGGAGGAGCGTTTGAATCACCTGCTCAAGCTCCGCGCGCATCAGGACTGGGCGATCGCCAATGCACAGGCCCGGTTCAACTGCCTCGTTCCGCTTTCGTTCATCCCGCAACGTAGCGAATTGGCACACCTGCCCGGCCCGACGGGCCTGGAGGACCTTCGCACCCTGGCCGTCGCTCGGCTGATGCTCGACAATGTGCCGCATATCAAGGCATTCTGGGTGATGCAGACGCCGAAACTGGCGCAGGTAAGCATCGACTGGGGCGTCGATGACGTGGACGGGACGGTGATGCATTATGAGATTACGCGCGAAGGCGGACGCGATGCCGATGCGCAGGTGCTGCCTGTCGAGCGGATCAGGCGGATGATCCGAGAAGCCGGCGGCGAACCCGTGGAACGCGACAGCCTCTATGGACCGGTAACACACTGACGTTCAGTTCGCTGACGCTCAAGCCAGTAGCGGGAAACCAGATGTGACTATGCACCGTCACCTTCCTGGGCGAAATGACAGCAACCGGCCGCTTGCCAGCGGAGCCCCCTGCGTCTTTCGATCGCACGCTCCGTTGCCCCCTTCAAGCGCGCGGCCAGTCGCTGTACGGCGCTTCCCCCCCCCGACTCCGGAAAAGCACCCCCTGTGAGCACGCGACCATTGCCCTTGAATCCCTTAGGCACCTCCCTTAACGCGCAGACCTATCGGACATTCTTTTCGCTTCCTGATCTCGCGGGCGGCTTCACGCCGATCCACGGATTCCCCAAGCCGGAAAGCAGGCTCTCGTCATCGTTCGAGTACGTTCGGGCTTTGCACAACGGGCCTATACATCA
>PWPN01000350.1 GCA_003557125.1 Phycisphaerae bacterium
ACGCTGATCGGGCGTTTACTGCTACAATGCGGCCAACTCCCGTGCCGGCGGACTTGCAAGCATGGGAGCAAGCCTGCCTTGATGAGGAAAGGTGCACCCCGTCCGTTGTGCGGTAACGCCCATCCCGGTCCGGTGCGTGCATGTTCTGCGGAGTCCTGCTGATCTCGTTCGCCGCGAGGGAACTCCGAGCAGACTCAAGGCGGGTGCGCTGCCTGCGTATGCGGCCTTCCATCGGATGTGATGGTACCCATTGCATCCATGACGGAGGCTGGCCAAAGGCGGCGTACGTTCAACACATGCGTCACGGCTGCCCCTTGCTCCGGATCGGGGTTGAGTGAAGGTCGTGGCGACATCTGGCGTGAGGTTATTGCCCAATGAACATGCACACGTTCGATTGGACGATCATGGCGGGCCTGATGGCCCTGCTGCTGGTCACGGTACTGGGGACGCGCAAGTACATGCAGGGGGTCTCGGACTTCCTGGCCGCCGGCCGATGCGGTGGGCGATACCTGCTGTGCATCGGGGAGGGGATCGCCGGGACGGGAGCGATCACGATCGTCGCCTTCTGGCAGATGTACTACGTAGGCGGATTCACGTCGATCTGGTGGACACTGCCGCAATGGCCTTTGCTGTTCATCGTGGCGATGTCCGGCTGGGTCCTTTATCGCTTCCGCCAGACGCGGGCGTTGACGATGGCCCAGTTCCTGGAGATGCGCTACAGCCGATCCTTCCGCATCTATACGGGGTCGATCGCCTTTTTGTCGGGTGTGATCAACTACGGCGTCTTTCCCGGCATCAATGCCCAGTTTTTCATCTATTTCTGCGGGCTTCCCGAGAGTTTCGAGCTGGTCGGCCTGACGCTTCGGACGTTTCCAGTGGTGATGGCCTGTCTTCTGGGTTTCGCCCTCTACCTGACGTTCACCGGCGGCCAGATCGCGATTCTCCTGGCTAACTTTCTCCAGGGCGCCTTCTGCATGATCGTGCTGTTGTCCTGCTCGCTCGTGCTGGTCCACCAGATCGGCTGGACGAACGTGACCGAGGCGCTGGCCACGGCCCCGGAAGGAAAGTCGTGGATCAACCCCTTCGACATCAGCGAGACGAGGGGTTTTGATCCCCGCTTTTTCATGATCCAGTATTTCATTATCGTCTACGTGTGGAAAGCCTGGATGGGCACGCAGGGGTACAACACGTCGGCCAAAACGCCCCACGAGGCGCGGATGTCGCAGATCCTGGGGAGCTGGCGATACTTTTCCCAGGAAATGCTGCTCCCCATCTTTGCGATCGCAGCGATCGTGGTTCTCCATCACGCCGATTTTTCGAGCATCGCCGATTCCGTCAATACCACGGTGGCGGGTTTCCCCACGACAGAGCAGCGCAGTCAGATGGTGGTCCCCATCGTGCTCAGCAAGCTCCTGCCGATCGGTCTGATGGGGGGGCTGGCAGCCGTCATGCTCGCCGCGGCTGTGAGCACGGACCAGAGCTACCTCCATTCGTGGGGCAGCATCTTCATCCAGGACGTGCTCATGCCGTTTCGCAAGAAGCCGTTCATCCCGAAGATGCACGTCTGGGCCTTGCGGATCTCGATCTTTGCCGTGGCGTTGTTCGCCTTCGTTTTCAGCCTGTTCTTTACGCTTCCGGATTTCATCCGGATGTTCTTCGCCCTGACCGGCGCGATCTACCTGGGCGGCGCGGGCGCGTGTATCCTCGGCGGGCTCTACACGCGGTTCGGAACGGCCGCCGCTGCCTGGACGACGATGACGTCCGGGGCAATCCTGGGCGTGGGCGGTATCGTTCTCCAGCAGATTCAGGCTGCTGACCAGGAGATCGGCGGTTTGATGGCCTGGTTGCAATTTTACCTCTACAAGGCTGGTCCGATCGAGTGGTTCATCGGATATTTCGGTTCGATGGACGGTCAACGGCTGACGTTCTTCAACGCGATTTGCTGCATCGCGATCTACTTGCTCGTCTCGCTGGTGACGTATCGAAAGGCATTCAACCTGGATCGGATGCTCCATCGTGGCGCGTACGCCCTGGAAGAGGACATTGCCGAAGGTGACGTCCCGCGAGGGCCGAGGATCCACCGCTGGCTGGGCATCAATGAGAGTTTCACCCGCTCCGATCGGATCATCTATCTCAGCTCGGTGTCCTGGACGTTGCTGTTGGGCGTGGTCTTCTTTGTGGGTCTGTTCTGGCACTGGTGGAGCGGAGGAATCCCCGACTCGAGCTGGTTGGTATTCTGGGGCATCGTGATCGCGGTCGGGCTGGCTCTGGGAATGGTTTTCACGGTCTGGTTCGTGATCGGCGGCATCATGAACGTCAAGGAGATGTTCCATCTGCTGGCCACCCGCGTACGCGATGCAGCCGACGACGGCGTGGTGCGTGACGACTACGGCCAAGAGGAGGCCGAAGCGATCGCCGTGCCCACGCCGATCGAAGCCGATGAGACCTTGGAGCCATAAGGCTTCAGGATCTCTGCGGTTCTGAAAACCAAACGCATCGTGCACATTTAACAAAGCCCCGGCCAAGCCTGCACGTGTATCGCCGACCCTCGATCCGTGCCAGCTATTCGGAGGGCACGCGCATGGTTCAATCCTATGATCTTCTCGAAGTGTCATGCCCGCAGGCCGGTCTCGACGTGCCGTTCCGTTACTGCCGGACGATCGCCAAAGGGCTGCCCTGTCCGAGAGTTCTGGATTGCTGGGAGGACCGCTTCGCCATCCGCGATTATCTTCGCGATCATTACACCCAGGACGAGCTCGTCATGATTTTCGGTGCGACGCGTCACGGGCTCTCCGGGCCTCCCGAAATTAACCGATAAACCAGACGCATCATGCACATCAAAAAAAGCCCCGGCCAAGCCTGGCCGGGGCTTTGCGTTGTGTGCCGAGCATGTTTGGCAACTCGGGGGTGTAAGTCCCCCGCCCAACCTGATGGAGGTGAAGGGCAAGCGACTGGCAAGGGCGTCACCGCGAGGTGGTGTCTGA
>PWPN01000008.1 GCA_003557125.1 Phycisphaerae bacterium
ACGCTCGGTCTGCCCCTGCTCTCGGTTCGTTGACCGCTCAACCCGATCGAACCGCCGTGGTACGGACCCGTATGCCCGGTGGTGTGACAGGGACAGCCTGCGAGGGCTTACCTATGTCGATGAGTTTTGAGTATTGAGCTTTGATATAGTTGAGACTTACACCCGGCCGGCCGAGCCCGTTTCGATCGGCTCGGAGACGTACTCGCGCGGGTCGGTGATATGGCCTGTCAGGGCGCTGGCAGCGGCTGTGAGAGGCGAAGCGAGAAACACGCGCGCGTCCGGATGGCCCATCCGACCCGGGAAATTGCGGTTCGTCGTGCTGATGCAGGTGATCGGCTCATTGAGTCGGCCGAAGGTGTCGGCCGGCCCGCCCAGGCAGGCGGCACAACCCGAGGGGCCGAGCGTGCAGCCGGCCTCCTGGAGGATTTCGAGGATCGAGGGTTCGCCGTCTTGTTTCGGTCGGCCCTGGACGTTGAGCCGCAGCATGTCGGCATGCACCTCGGTCGAGCCGGGGACCACGAAGGTCGGCACGCGCACCTGCCCGCCGCGCAGCAGGGCGGCTGCGAAAATCATGTCCGTGATCTTGCCGCCCGTGCACGAGCCGATGTAGACGCGGTCGACCCGCACGTCGCTGCAGTTGCGGGCGGTGTCCGTGTTGTCCGGCGAGTGGGGCTTGGCGACGAGCGGTTCGAGCGTGCCCAGGTCCCATTCGTGGAGGGCGTCGTACTCGGCGTCGGCGTCGTCGGTGTAGACTTCCCAGTCCGGCCGATTCGAACGCGCGCGGACGTAGTCGAGCGTCTTGTCGTCCACGTCGCACACGCCGTTCTTCCCGCCCGCCTCGATGGCCATGTTCGTCAGCGTCATCCGGTCTTCGAGCGACAGGCTCGAAATCCCGTCGCCCGCGAAGTGCATGGCCTTGTAGGTCGCGCCGCTGACGGAGATGCGGCCGATGACCGCCAGGATGAGATCCTTGGCGGTGAGGTACGGCGGGATCTGCCCGCGGAAGATGAATTTCATCGTGGGGGGCACCTTGAGCCAGAGCTTGCCCGTGCCCAGGACGAAACCCGCGTCCGTGTTTCCGATCCCGGTCGCGAACTGCCCGAACGCCCCGGCTGTGCACGTATGGCTGTCGGTGCCCAGCAGGATCTCGCCGGGCCGTACGTGGCCCTCTTCGGGCAGCGCCTTATGGCAGACGCCCTTGTAGTGGGTCTGCGTCGGGTCCTTGTAGGGGTTGGGCATCCCCTCGCCGCGGATGAAGTCGGGATCGTAGTAGTACCGGATGCCCTGCTCGGCCACGAACGCGCGAAGGATCTCGATATTGCGATGGGCCTTCGTGTCGGCGGTGAAAATGTAATGGTCCGGGATGATGACCACCCGTTCGGGATCCCACACCTTCGCGTCGGGTCCGAAGTGTTCCTTGAATACGCCGATCGTCCCCGGTCCGCACACGTCGTGCGTCATGAGGATGTCGACGTTGACCCAGATGTTCTCGCCGGCCCGGACTTCGCTTCGGCCTGCGTGTCGTGCCAGAATTTTTTCCGTGAGGGTCATCCCCATCGGATGGTACTCCTTTCAGAGGTCGTTTGTGCTTGCGGGGCGCGTCGGGCATGTCCTGACATGACGGGGGTCTTATGTCGGGTCATGATCCTTCCTGCCTGATCCTTCGCTATGCAATTCTATCTTGACCCGTTGCCCGGAACAATCGGACAGCCGATTGAGGCTGCGGCCGAGACGCCGGCTCTCCAGGCAGCACCGGCGGACAAGCCGCCCGTGGCACCCGGCGAAACAAGAATTCCCGTGCGTGAACTCGAAGCCCTCGTCAGGCCTGCCGAGGGCTTTTTGTATCTCCTGCAACGGGCGTCTCCCGCGAGATGCCGGTGCAGAAAGGCATCCGCCCGCTCTGGAAGCACGAATCCCGTTTACCGGCTATGATAGATGCCATCGGGGGCTCCCGAACCGTGAACTGAACCCGGGCTGCCTCGTGAGGGGTTTTGCCGTTCTCGGAACCGTTTGACGGTGCGTCTTTGAATCATTACGGCCGATGACCTATGCAACCGCGCCGATGGACAAAGTGGTTGAAGCGCATCCTGGCGGCTGGGGCTGTCCTGGTCGTATTGGCCTTGGCGACGACCTGGATGCTGTTTCAGCGTATCCCTGCGTGGTATACGCCCTCCGAGATCGCCCCGGACGAGATCCAGATTGTCAAAAATGACTTCGCGCATACCGAATCCGTACTCAGCGAACGGCTCAACGAAGGCGAGGCTTCCGGCGAATTCGAATTCGTTCTCACCCAGGACCAGATCAATGCGTGGATCGCGATCCGTCGCGAGATCTGGCCTCGTTCACGGCAATGGCTGCCGCGTTACCTGTCTCAGCCGATGGTAGTCCTCGATCGGGACGGTATCCGCGTGGCTGCGCTCTTTACACGCCAGAGCCTCCAATCGGTGGTCAGTCTGCGGATCGAAGTGGGGACCGTTCCCGACGCGGTGTTCGTCAGGCTGGCGGAGGTGACCGCCGGCGGCCTGCCCGTGCCGCATTCTCAGATCCACCGGTACCTCAAGCGGTTCGCCCGCAGGGTCTGGCCGGCCGGTCAGATGCTGCCCGGTCAGATCGGCCCCTATCGGCTGCCGTCGATGACGCATGTCCTGGAGGGTATCCGGCTGCCCGACAGCTGGGTCTGGGCGAACGGCAAGCAGCCTTTCCGTATCACGGCTGTCACGTTCGAGCCCGGCCTGGTGCGTATCGGCCTCGAACCGTTGCCGCGTTTGGTTGTCGATGGGACTGCCCGTTGAGCGATTCCGGTTGCCAGGACCAGGCCGACCCGCATCCTGCCCTTCTCACACCTGCGTTATGAGCTCGAATCCTCTCCGCTGAGCGGGCGCATGGAGCCTGCCTCGCCAGTCGCGGGCAGTTCGAACAGGCCCTGCACATGCTCGCCTTCGAGACGGATCTGCCAGGAGGTCGGCGACTTACGGATCGGACGC
>PWPN01000110.1 GCA_003557125.1 Phycisphaerae bacterium
AAAAAAAGCCTTTGAGGTGGACCATGTGGAAGCCTTAACGCTGTTGACAACCGACAGCCTCATCATGGATACCTTGTTGCCCTACGTTCTGCGGTGAGATCTTTGGAAGGTTGGCCGTAGCAGGTAGGCGCATGCCTGTCCTTGCCCCAACGGGCAAAAGATAATAGCCGGGGCGCCAGCCCCCGGACAGAAACGGCATCACCATCCCAGCCCCGGAGGGGCGTGCTGGTCAACGCCCTGCCCTGCAAGGTGACTATCGCATACCCGCGCCCACCGCCTGTCCCATTCCGACGATATGGTTTTTCTCGGACGCATCCTGTATCCGTCCTTGCATAACGGACGCTGTCCGTTGTCTCGGTCCGAGCTCTCAAAAGCTCTGGCGGCAGAGTACACAATGCCAATGTCTTGACTTAGAAGATTTCCAGGAGAATAAACAGATGACTGCACGCGACGATGTCGCGCATGAGTACGCCTTGGCACGGGGGCGCCAGGAACGGACACTCTAATGACGCGAGGGTCACGACCATGGTAAGAAACACGGAAAGCAAGATGCTTATCGATTGCGCGTTTCTGGCTGTGTTCGTTCTTGTGACCGTCTCGATCGCGGTCGTTGCCATCGGTGACGACATGGAGCAGATCTCCGAAGCGGTCACTGCCTATCTCACTATGGGCGGATAGCCTCTTCGCTTCGAGGATGAATGAGAAGCGCTTCCCCGTGAGGAAGCAATGTAGCGGCCGCCCCCTGTGGGGGCCGTCTTCCCGACAAGCACTGGCGGACAAGCCGCCAGTGGCACCCTGTAAAAACCGAGCCGCAACCGTGAGATAGCAGAGGGTGGTACGGGCGTCTCGCCCGTTGGGTGGGTACGACCGCACTGGCGGACAAGCCGCCAGTGGCACCCTGAAAAGCCGCACCCTGAGAAGCCGCACCCTGAGAAGCCGCACCCTGAGAAGCCGCACCCTGAGAAGCCGCACCCTGAGAAAGCGTACACCTCTTCCTTACGGGCCTGTCTCGGCATGAGATATCGCGCCCTCTTTGGAGGGTTTCCGCATGGTGCCGTACTTTTCGGAAACGCGGCGCAGGTGCTGATCGCGGTAAAGATCCCAGGTACATGCGGGGCTGGTTCGAATTCGGCCTGTCTCGACATCCTCGTAGGCGAAGACGGCTGTGCATTCGAAAAGCCGCTGGGCATCGATCACGCGATGCTCGGCGAATGGAAGGATATACACGGGCAGAACACGCCCGATGGCCAGGTGACTGGTGAATACGTCCCGCGGCCGTCCTCCCCGTGCCAGGCCGCCCAGGATCTTCAGTAACGCCGTCAGCGGCGAGCCCCGGAAGATACGTCGCAAGTCGATCGCACGGACCACGAGCGGCAGGTATGCCCGGATGGCCAGTAGTTGGCCGCGCAGACGCTGAAAGCGTTTCGTCGGGTCGAGTCGGGCGAGCTTGGGTTCGAGCGCACGCGCGAGCCGGGGGATTTCCGTGGTAATCTCACTGACGCGCATCTTGAGATAGTGATTGGCGCTTCGGTAGCGTCGGCCGTCGGAAATAAGAAACGCCATGGTTTCGCAGTTCGGATGGTTGCCGCCAAGCATGAGGTAGCGTGCCCTTTTGCCACGGCGGAAGAATGACCGGGCCGTCCGCAGGCCGTGAAGCAGCCCGGCCGGGAAGAACTCGACCTCTCCGTCGGGGACGGCCTGCGCGACCATGCGTTCGGCATCCTCGCAGGTCGTCGTCTCACCGAACTCGCAGGAGCCCTCTTCCCAATTCTCGGTGAGTGGCAGCAAGCCAAACTCGTCGATGATGTCCATGTTGTCGTGGCATAGCTGGATAAGGTCGCCGATATACTCTTCGTTGACATTACGGGCAGCGCAGCACAGGATGGTGTTTTTGCGTTTGCTCCATTTCTTGAGGTTGGCCAGCGCCTTGACTTTCTTGTCGTACGCATCGGGATTTTTCCGCAAACGCTCGTAGACTTCGCGGTTGGGCCCGTCGAAGGCGAATCGGAAGTGCACCTTGGCGTCGCAGAGCTTGCGGCAGTAGGCCTCGTCGGCCAGACGCAGCCCGTTGGTGACGATGCGCGTCCCCAGGCCATAGGTGCGGGCGAGGTTCACGATGTCCACGAGATCTTCGCGCATCGTGGGCTCGCCGCCGAACAGCTGGACCATCGGCTTCGGATCGTACGTGCTGATTTCCCGGAAGACCTTCTCGAAGTAATCGAGCGGCGGATGGAAGTCGAACCCCATGCTGTGGACGTTCGCGATGCAGATGGGGCAGTTCATGTTGCAGCGGTTGGTCACGTCGAGGAAGACGATCGTCGGGTGATGATCGACCCGGCAGGAGTCGCACTGGAGGCTGCACGAACGATGCGCGTCCGCCTCGTACTGCCAGACGTCGCGTTTGTGCTGCCAGACAGCCGCATCGTTGCTGACAAGCGATTCGCTCGTCCCGCAGGATGCGCACTGCTTATGCAGGTAGACCTTTCCATCCCGTACGACATGCTCGGCCGGCACGCGTTTGCGGCACTTCCCGCAGATTCCCAGATTCCTCGAAGTCATGGCGTTGTTCCTGTGTATCGAGCGTATGGCCGACAGTGCGACTTTGGGATCACAGTGCGACTCTGGAACCACAGTGCGACTCTGGAATCCTCGTCCATGCACAAGCCGCCACAGGTTGCCCCTCCGTCATGCCAAAGAGGCCGCATGTAACCGGCTCCCGGGCCGTCATCATAACACGGTGAAGCGATCGACCATATAGGACCGATACGGTACCGCAGAGAAACCGCCCGCCCTGCATTATCCAGAAGGGACTGCATCGAGTTTGCATATCGCACTGGGTTCTCTAATCATTACGCCTTATTACGGAATGCAACGGGGCATGATGATCGCACCCGACCTGTGGCGGAGACACCTGAAATCGTATGCAGCCGAGCTGATCAGCCCCTTCAAGCAGATGGGCCTGATGACGATGTACCACTCCTGC
>PWPN01000031.1 GCA_003557125.1 Phycisphaerae bacterium
AAGCTCCACTTTGTCTTGCCTGATCTCGTTCACGTCTTGTCATTTCCGTGCTCACCCGAGCACGGCCCCATTGAAGCTCGACCGTCCGAACCTATCGGAGCTATTCCGACAAATATTTCCGTGCTCACCCGAGCACGGCCCCATTGAAGCGTGGAGACTCGTCGTTCGTGCGTAGCCGCTGCTCAAAATTTCCGTGCTCACCCGAGCACGGCCCCATTGAAGCGACGCCATCCGCGCGGCCCCCATGCCGCCGTTCGAGGGATTTCCGTGCTCACCCGAGCACGGCCCCATTGAAGCATGTGTATATCCATAGCGCCTTTGGCGATCTGAAAGAATTTCCGTGCTCACCCGAGCACGGCCCCATTGAAGCCTGCGTAAGATCGACCCGCGGCGGGTGATCGACTGGCGATTTCCGTGCTCACCCGAGCACGGCCCCATTGAAGCCTCGTGCTCGCGAGCCGTCCGCAGAACGAGACTATCAATTTCCGTGCTCACCCGAGCACGGCCCCATTGAAGCACGATTTGGATTTGCCAGATGAAACAAAACATTTGATATTTCCGTGCTCACCCGAGCACGGCCCCATTGAAGCATTGACTCAGATAAAGCGTGGTGTGGTCACCCTTTGGGCAAGTGTTTCGCTGGTCCACTTGCACGAGCAAGTATGTGGTTCGAACTCATTCACGGCCAGGGCGGGTCCGTCCGGCAAGCAGCGACGCCGCAACGAGTTACACAGCCTTGGACGGATTGAGGGTCGACCAAGCAGATCAGAGAGTTTCGGTCGAAAGATAGAGAAACAGGGCCGGAACGGGCCGGTTCGGGGTGACGCAAGTCCAAGGTAACAGGCTGGAACGCCTGTGCGGATGACGGCGGAACGGCTTTGGCGACGCGCGGTTAACGCGACGGACTGCTGGAGATAACCTGCGGGCTATGGGAACGGAGAGTGCGTTTCGAGGAGGGCGGAGAACTGGGCCCGGAGGGATTCGAACCCCCGACCAAGCGATTATGAGTCGCCTGCTCTAACCGCTGAGCTACGGGCCCTGGCATGTCGGCGGCATGCGGTCCATGCGCGTTCGCGTTCGTTCCGGACAGGCCGACATCGTGCGGTCATCTCGGGAAGGATACCGCGCTGGACCCCAAATCCCAAGGCGTAGCCACGACGAGGCGGCGCGGTCACAGTTCCAGCAAAGGCCTCAGGTCGGTCCAGGTATAGTCCGGGATTCCGGTGCCGATGTCTTTGATTCGTCCGACGCGATGGACCCACGCAGCCTCGAGGCCGGCTGCATGTGCTCCGCTGACGTCGCTGTGCAGCGAGTCCCCGACGTGCAGGACGCGGTCGGGTCGCCACCCGGTCACGTTCAGCGCGTGCGTGAAGATCGCCGCGTCCGGTTTGTAGCTGCGTGCGGACTCGGAGGTGACGATGTTGTCCAGCGGCAGGCTGTGGTGCGCGATGGCTGTCCGCAACTCGTATTCGTCGGCATTGCTGACGATGCAGACGGGCAGATCGAGTTGCGCGAAGACCTCGTGGATTTCTTCGAACAACGGCGGCTGGGCGAGGTAAGCGTTGAGTCGATCGACGTAGACGGTCACGTCGGGCACGGGCCCGTACTCGGCGATCGTCTCGATCAGGGTGTCGCGTTCGATCTCTCCGAGCAGACGGAAGCCGTGCCCGTTCATCTGCTCGATGGCTTGGAAGTAGCGGTCCCCCCATCGGCAGGCGAGTTTCGCAGCCGAGACGGGCAGGCTGTGGTCGTCGACGACCTGCTGGCAGACCGCTTCGACCGCCCCGCCGTCACCGGAGGCTACCGTGCCGTAAAAATCCAGAAATACGCCGTCGTATCGTTTCATGAAGCTCTCCCTGACAACCTGACATGCCCATGATAGCCGTGACTGCTGCAGGGACAAAGGCGATGGGCTCACTGGCTTTGCCGCGACGCGCGTCGGCGATCTGCCTCGGGAGTCTTGCGATAGACCGGATGCTTGCGATTTCACTCAAACCATTGGCATATGTGCCGTTACGACATGGAGGGAAATGCGACCCGGGGGGGTAACTTTCGGTCGTGCATACCCAGAAAAAAGCAGCGGCTGACCTGAAGTCAACCGCTGCCTCTCCGGACCGGTTCCACCGATCTCAGGCCATCTCTATTTGGATAATTTACCGCCTTGTTTTTCCTTCGTGCCTGTCACTTCAACACCGGGTCGAGCTCGAGCGCTTCGCGAAGCTTGTCGAGCGCGATATTCTGTATCTGTCGCACGCGTTCCTTGCTCAGGCCGACGACATGGCCGATCTCCTGGAAAGTGAGCCGTGGCTGACGCTGGTTCGGAAACCGGTGCGACAGAATCGTCGTCTCGAGATCCGTCAGTTCCCCGATATTGTGATCGAGAATACGTCGGAGACGCTCGCGGTAAAGCTCGCTGCTCGCATCCGGGGGAGCCGACGGCTTTTCGTACGTCATGTCGTGCTGGACTGGAAACAGGCGCCGATAATTATTCTCCTGTTTCCCCCGACGCATCAATGCGCGGGCAATCACATTGCATGCATAGGTGCTGAACTTGTAGCCTCGCCAGGGATTAAAGCGGTCGACCGCACGGGTCAGTGCGTACATCGCCTCGCTGAGCAGATCGTCCTCATCGAGCTGCCGCGAACCGAACCGCCCGATCATCGAATACACGAGTCCCAGATTTCGTTCGACGATGGCTGAGCGGATCGTTTCCCACCGCTCGACCCAGGGGTTGCCATCCACGTCGTCCTGGTCGTCGCTCCCCGCATGCTTCGCCCGGAAGGCGCACGTATGCATGGCGACGAAAAGGTCCTGTTCGCCCGATTCGTCTTCGAACGCCCGGCTCGAGCCAAGTATGTCCGCCAATTCCCGGGCCCTTTGGGCAGCCCCCGCTGTCCGCAAGTGCCTGTGGGGCGCATACCACAATTCTGGGGGGGTCGTGGTCTGCCGGGTTGCCTCGAGTGTTTGGGTTGTGGCCAT
>PWPN01000117.1 GCA_003557125.1 Phycisphaerae bacterium
CAATGCTTCGGTGGTGGCCGGTGCCATTATCAGAGCGTACACCAGGCCGGGCGCCGTGGCTGAGGCAGACCGCGTGCTTGCTACGGCCGATGCGACGATCAATGCCGTCATTGTGACAGCCAATGGCGACAAGCTCGAAGAGATCGCCGGGATGATCGATCAGCTCGATTCGTCCTCGGCCAACCAGCCGGTCCAGGAGATCGTACGGCTCAAGCACGCTCGGCCCGAAACGATGGCACAGGTGCTGACGGCCACGTACCGGACGCGCCGTCCTGGGCCGGGGCAGTCGCCGGCCAGCATCACGGCTGACGGGGATGCGAATGCCGTGATCATTTCGGCTTCTCAGTCGGACCTCGACGGCATCAAGGAACTCATCGTTCAACTCGATCAGCCGGGCGACCCGGAGGCCCAGGAACTGCGGGTCATTCCGTTGAGCTATGCCGAGGCCGAGGAGACGCTCACCATCCTCACCGAGTATTTCCGAAGGCCCGCCTCGGGCAGGGGGCGTGGCGGCGTGACCGAACTCGTGGGAGATTTGCGGCTGCAGTGCTCTCCTTCGATGAACGCCCTGATCGTCAGCGGTTCGAACGATCAGATCGATCGCGTCCAGGAACTCGCGATGGCGATGGATCTCGAGGAACTGGCCGGGACGACCGCGGCGCCTCGGATCATCGAGATCAGCAACGGGTCGGCCTCGCAACTGGCCAACACGTTGACGCAGATGTTCACCGAGCCCGCACGGCGAAGCGCCCGGGCGCGTACGGCCCCGGATACCGTCCCGCTCATTTATGCCAACGATTCGACCAACGCGTTGATCATTCGCGCGCGGACGTCGGATTACAACCAGATCGCCGAGACGGTCGCCAGGCTGGACATCGAGACGGCAGGCCCCACGGAGATGGAATTGATCCCGTTGCAGCGCGGGGTGAACGCCCAGGCGCTGGCCCGCGAGATCGAGCGGACGATCAACCAGGGCGAGATGCTCAAAGCCCGCAGGGAGCCCTCCTATCGGCCGGCCCAGATCGCGATCGGCGTCGACGAGCGGACGCCGGCGCTCATGGTGGCCGGCTCGCCGGAGATGTTCCCGACCGTTCGCCATCTCGTCGACAAACTCCAGGAGATGCGCCCGAGCGGGAATTTCACCGCCCGTGTCATCCCGGTCCGGAACGTCGCCCCGGAGGATCTGCAGCGTGTGATCAACGACATCATCAACCAGCAGCAGGGCAACACGGGCGGCGGCGCCCGGGCCCCCCGCAGGAGGTAAGTGAGGGCTTGGCGCTTGGCCTTGATCTATGATTCGAGGTGTAAGGCCAAGAGAGCGACGTTATCAGTGCTGATAATGTCGATATGACGATCGGATTGCACAAAACAGCGTCAAGGCGACTGAGCAGGCGGTGAAACGATTATTCGCCGATCTCAGCTTGGCGCTGGGCGAATCGAGGCGCGGGAACCGAAAAATTGACAGGCGCGGACTCCCGGCCTCAAACGAGCTGATACGCCACCAGGTGACCAGCTTGTGCAAAGGGCGGATGCTCGAAGAAAAAACGGATCGGCTCGAAGGCACGACGGCATCACGTGAATCGAGCGATCAAGGCGCATATCAATTGGGATGAGGGACGGGAAAGATCAGGGCAGGCGCGGTACAACATGCGTCTGCACAGGGCGCCCGCGAGTGGAATGGCGGGAGATACACTGGGAGGAGCAGCGATGAGATACGTAGGGGTGGTATGGATGGCGGCAGCGTTGAGCCTGATGGCACAGGCGGCCGAGGCGGATGTCCCCCATGCCCCCACGGCGCAACCGGAGGCAGAGGTGCGCGTCGAAGCCGACGAGGAGTCCGGGGACGTCGACGTCACGATCGAACAGGAGGTTCGCGACGAAGCGCCCGACGCGGAACCCGGGGACATCGAAGCCACGTTGGATCAACTGCTTTCGGCATTCGACGAAGATCGCGTCAGGCTGGATACGGGGTTCGACCTGGGCGCGCTGATGGGCCCGGTCGAGATCGATGTCACAGCCGACGGCTCGATCATCCTCTACGGTGACGAGCGGGACGTAGCCATCATCGAAGAGTTCATCCGCATGCTCGACGAGGAGCCGATCTTCCGACCCGAGTTCCGCATCGTCCATTTGCAGTCCGCGGACGCCGTCGACCTCGCTCAGAGGGTTCAGCAGTTCTGGGAGCGAGCCCGCCAGCCGGTGCGCGTACCCTTGCGGCCGGAAGAGCGGATCACGGTCATCCCCGAGGCGCGCGCGAACCTGCTGCTGATCGCGGCATCCGCGGAAAACATGGAAATGATCGTCGATATCGTCCGCCAGCTCGATCGGCCTGCGCTGGCAGAGCTTGTCACGTTCGAGAGCATCCAGCTCGAGCACATCCGCGCGGTCGAAGCCGAAGCGATCCTCAACGACATGCTGCAAAGTCTCATGCAGCGGCGCGGCGCGCAGCGCGACCTTGTCACCATCCAATCCAATCCCCGCCTGAACATGTTGCTCGTCAACGCGCCGCCGGAGGATCTCGCGCAGATCCGCGAATGGATCCGTTTGATCGACGTCGAACCGCGCGCCGAGACGGGCGGCGTGGTGAGCATGGCGTTCTTTCCGCTCGAACGCGCCCGGGCCAGCGACGTCGCCAGTGCCCTGGCGGAGATGCTGCGTCCCGACACGGACATCGCTCGGGCCCTTCAGGAACAGATCCGTCGGCTCCGCACGGTCAAGCGGTTGCCTGACGGTACCGAACAAGAGTTGAGCGAGCTGAATCTCGAAAAGCCGATCAACGTCATCTCCGAGCCCGGCAGCAACGCGATCATCGTGGCGACGGTCGAGGAGAATCTTCAACCGGTCGGTGAGATCATCGCGATGCTCGATTCGGTGCCGCTGGCCGGCGAGGTTGTCGTGAACATCTTCCCGCTTGACCATGCCGACGCCGAGCTGTTGGGCGGCCAGCTCGAGGACGTCTTCCGGC
>PWPN01000154.1 GCA_003557125.1 Phycisphaerae bacterium
GCAGACAGCGCCCAACCAGGCGGAAACGTCACATCTTAGCGCCAGGCACCAAACTGGTTCGGCAATGGCAAGGGGCCGAGCACGTTGTGACCACGATGGCTGACGGCGGATTCGAATTGGGCGGCAGGCGCTACCGCACATTGACTGCCGTCGCTAAGGCCATCACCGGTCAACACTGTAGCGGGCCAAGATTTTTCGGTCTGGTCAGTTCGAGCAAGGAGGGTTCATGATCGCGACAAACGACAAGAGCAAGCCCACCCGATGCGCCATCTACACGCGCAAAAGCCACGAGGAAGGGCTGGAGAAGGAGTTCAACAGCCTGGACGCCCAGTGCGAAGCCTGCGAGGCGTACATCGCCAGCCAGAAGCACGAAGGTTGGAAGACCATACCGACCCGCTACGACGATGGCGGGTTCACGGGAGGCAACATGGACCGCCCCGGCCTCAAAGCACTGCTGGCCGACATCGAGGCCGGCCGGGTCGACGTAGTGCTCGTCTACAAGGTCGACCGCCTGTCGCGCAGCCTGATGGATTTTTCGAAGCTTGTCTCGCTGTTCGAAAAGCACGAGGTGGCCTTCGTCTCGGTCACACAGCGTTTCGACACGACAAGCAGCATGGGCCGACTGACACTGAACATCCTGCTGAGTTTCGCGCAATTTGAGCGGGAACTCTGCGGCGAGCGTATTCGCGACAAGATCGCCAGCGCCAAGCGGAAGGGCAAGTACGTCGGTGGCCAGCCGCTGCTCGGCTACGACGTTGACCGAGACAAGATGCGCATGGTGGTCAATCAGGAGGAGGCCAAGCTTGTACGTCACACCTTCGAACGTTTCTGCCGCCTGGGTTCGTGTATGCTCGTGGCACGGGAGCTGAACAGACAGGGCCACCGCATGAAGGCCTGGACCAGTCGCAAGGGCAAACCCATGGGCGGTGGGGCGTGGAAGAAGACCGACGTTCATCGACTGCTGACCAACCGGAGGTATCTCGGCGAAGTCGTTCACAAGGGCCAGAGCTATCCCGGCGAACATGAGGCCATCCTCGACGGCAAGCTCTGGGATCGCGTGCAGAAAATCCTGCCCGAGAACCGGACAAGCCGCGGCAACCGCACACGGAGTAAGACCGCCGCTATGCTGAAGGGGCTGCTCCGATGCGTCTTCTGTGATAATGCGGCCATGGCACCGACGTATACCACCCGCCGTGGCAAGCGGTATCACTATTACGTGTGCCATGCCGCAGGTAAAAACGGGTACGGCACCTGCCAGGTCAAATCCGTGCCGGCCGGACAGATCGAGCAGGCTGTCTTAACCCATCTGAGCGATATCTTCGCCGACCCGGCCATTGTAGCCCGTACCTTCCGCGCCACACGGGCACAAGCCGCCGAGGAGCACAGGGCGCGGACCCGGCAGAAAACCGCGCTGGAAAAGCGCCTCTCCGAACTCCGCAAAACCATCGGCAGGCTGGTCCGTGCGACCGATGGTATCGCCGAGGGGGCACTGTCGGCCGAATTGCGGGCGCTGAATGACGAGTACAGCCACGTCGAATGTCAGGTCCAGGAATTGGACGCCCAACTCGACAGCCAGGAGGAGCTGCCAACCGAGCGTGATGTCGCGGTCGCCCTCCGGACCATCGGGCCGCTCTGGGCGGAGCTGTTCCCTGCCGAGAAAGAGCGGATCGTCCACCTGCTGGTCGAGAGTGTCACCGTCCGACCCGATGGCCTGACAATTCGTTTGCATCCCACTGGCATCCTCACTCTGGCCGAGGAGGTCGCACCGGATGCCGTCGAAGAGGCTGTACTGGAGGAGGCCACTGCATGAAAGCCTGTATCGGAAAGCCCCCCGTGCCCGGCAAGGTCACCGTGCTTCGTGACGGCGACGCCATCGTGATCGAGATCCCCATTAACCTGCGCCATCGCAGAGGCCGAAAAGAGGTCGTGCTGCCCCCGGGCATCGCATCCGTCCCTGAGAGCGTCGAGAAAGAGGCGTCACCGACACCGTTCGCCCTCGCCCTGGCCCGGGCGTTTCGCTGGCAGAAGATGATCGAGTCGGGCCAGGCGAAGTCCAACAGCGACCTGGCCCGCAAGCTCAAGCTCGATCAATCCTACATCGCCCGTACCATCCGGTTGACCTCCCTCGCCCCTGACGTCGTCGAAGCCATCCTCGACGGCCAAGAGCCTGAGGGTCTCTCGCTGGAAGCCCTGCGCCGCGATCTGCCGCTGTCGTGGGATGAGCAGCGGAACATGCTAGCCGAGTAGTAGCACACGACACGCACTAAGGCCACACCACGTATCCTCTCTATTGTCACTGGCTAATGCCAAAGTGGGACTCGGGTCACATCCTTCCTGCCCCAATGGTCGTTCGATTGAAAATCCAGCAGATTTTGCGCAGGTGCGACCGTACCTGTCATACCCAGCGCCCATAATGCACGTCGATGTTCTCTGGGGTCATGATCGAGAGTACGAGTCCAACAGAGAAATTGTATTCAGCGCGGGAAAGAGGTAGATTCCTGGAAATGCTAGGTTTCGATCAAGGCCGTCACCTTTTGGGGAGACAGAAATGCACAATGTCGCGGGGTTCGGTAGCTTCGAGCAGGCTTTCAAGAAACTGACGGACGTTTCATTTTGTGGTGCAGTTCCTGCGGAATCTTTCGGCTGTCATGTACAGACGGTAATCAAGAACAACACGTTTTGAATTGGAAAGGGTTCACCATGGAAAACAAGACCGCGTTAAGCATTGAAACGCTCAGGAAGGCAGTGGCCAACACGGCCTGTGCCTTCCGTTCAAAGGCTACGCTCCAGCCGGCCGGGGGCGAGGGGACCAAGGTATTTCCGCCGACCTACGCCGGGGCCGTATATGCCGCAGAGCAGCGTCGGTTGCCGGATCGGGATGAGCCGGTGAACTGCGTCTTGCTCGACAGCGTGCAGAGCCAGGCCAATAGGATGGAAGAAGCATTGCAACAGGCAGTCAACGGCTGTCGAATCAAACTGCCGGTGATCGAGGTAGACTTCGGGCCGTACTTCCCAGGCGATGACAAAGACAAGGATATGCGGCTGCTGGACCCGGTGGGGAAGGTCAGTTCGCTGCAAGCGCCGCACCGCATCGCCGATGCGATCCTGCGGGACAGCATGCTGAAGGGCGAGCGGTTCCGCCAGTCCGACGTGGGGAAGGCGATTGATCGGGTAAGCCTGCAGAATGCGACTCCGCTGTTTGAGCTATGTCCGACGGCGCTTCTGTTTGGTATGTGGGACTCGACCGGGTCCAAGGGCGGGCTGGGCGCGAAATTCGAGCGCGCGATGGTCAGCGAGATCGTGGGGATCGATGCGGTGTGCGGCGTGAAGACGAGTAGCCGGATCGATCCGCTGGGGATTCAACTCAAGGCCGGGCCTTTGTATCAGACAAGGGACGGAGGGTGGACGCTGGACGAATCCGAGGCGAGGCAGGAGAAGGACAAGCTTCTGACACTGGGTAAGGATGGAAAACCCTCGGAAGCCAATCACGGCAACGTCACCCCTTCTCTCTCGGATACCGATCGGGCCGGCAATTTCCTTGCCGGTGGCGTGACGATCGCCTCGGCTGAGCAAACGATTGTGATCTCGCTGCCGGCGTTGCGTCGGCTGCGGTTCCCCGACGGCGAGGGCAACTTCAGTGCCGAGCGGGACAACGCGGCCCGGATCGTGCTGGCGGCGTTGGGGCTTATGGCCGCGGCGCTGGCAGACGAGGCCGGGCTGGACCTGCGGTCACGTTGCCTGCTCTACCCGGAAGATGAATTGACGTGGGAACTGCTGGACCGTTGCAACGGTGGCAAGTTCACGCTGTCGGCTGAGCAGGCCATCGATATCTTCAAGGAGGCGGTCGATTCCGCGAAAGAGGCAGGCCTGCCCTGGCACGAAGAGCCGCTGGTGCTCACGCCATCGGATCAATTGGTGAAGCTCGTAGTCAAGAGCCAGGAGCTTGCGGCGAAACAGGATGGTGATAGTGGTGAAGGGGGTGAGTGATGCCCGGACTATCGATCGGCTGGGAATACCTGACCGGCTACTCGGTGGCGACGGACCCGACCAGCCGGGAGCGTGCGGAGTGGCCGCCGCACCCCGGACGGGTGTTCATGGCCTTGGCGGCGGCATGGTTTGAGACGGGCGAAGACGCGGCAGAGGGCGAGGCGCTGCGGTGGCTGGAAGCATTGGGTGATCCGGGGCTTCGCTTGCCGGCGCGTGAGCGGATTGCCGAACGATCGCATATTACAGTGTATGTGCCGGTGAATGACAAGGCTGGTCCCGCTGCCGCAACGCTGCAATCCACCCCGGCCATGACGCGTGGGAGGCAGCCACGCACTTTTCCCCGGGTTTATGTTGGCGACGCTCCCTGCGTCATGCACTGGTCTGCCGCTACGGGCGTGGAAGAGCACCGCGACGCGCTGGATCGGCTTTGCCGCAAGGTCACGCGGATTGGGCATTCGTCATCGCTCGTGCGGATGTGGGTGGGCGATGCGGAGGAACCCCATGACTCGGGCGGCGAACGATTCGTCCCCGACGGTCAACTCGCCGACCAGCAGGCACGGTCGATCTCCCAAGGTATGTTGGACATGCTCGTTGAGCGATTCGGTGAGGGTTCACGGCGAAGGCACGCCGAACTCGTCGAGCAAATCGACGCACTCAAAGCATCCAGGAAAGCGGTAAAGGGTAAGGGTGCGAAAGAACGAAAAGCCGCGATCGATGAGGAAATCAAGCCGCTTGAAGAACAGCTTTCAGGATTGGTGACAAGGCCGCCGATCCGTCCGACGCTCGGCCTATGGACGGGGTATCGACGTGTGGATTCGACTCGGGGCGTGCAGGAAGTCGAACGGACGCACTTCGACACGGACCTGTTGGTTCTGACTCAGGTTGCCGGCCCGACGCTCCCGGTGGTCTCGACACTGGCGGTGACGCGGGCGCTGCGGGGCGCGGTGCTGAAGCGCAGTGGCGTTCAGCCCGCGCCGCAATGGGTCAGCGGGCATCAGCCGGATGGTTCGGCGAGCGATGATGGGTCGGGGCATCTTGCGTGCATCCCGCTGCCATTTGTCAGCAACGAGCACGCCGACGGTCACTTGCTGGGCATGGGGCTGGTGTTTCCGCGCAGCGTGGATCGTCGCGACCGTGGCCGGGTGCTGGGGCCGCTACTGATGAACAGCGACGGCCAACCTTGTGACGTGGAGTTGAAGCTCGGCCAGCTCGGCCTGTGGACGGTCAGGAAACGTGACTGGACTGAACGTCGCAAAACGCTCCAGCTCGAAACCTGGACGGCCCATCCGGCGGGTGCGAAGACCTGGGCGAGTGTGACGCCGGTGGTGCTGGACCGATTCCCCAAGACCGACCGCGTGAAGGATCGTTCGGGCTGGACCGACGAAGTGGCCGACATCATCGCAGGAGCCTGCACGCGCATCGGCCTGCCCAAGCCGGTAAGCATCGACATCGACACCACCTGTTGGCACCGGGGCGGCCCGCGCGCGGTAGGTAAACGTCGGCCGCTACGAGGGTCCGTTGGAACGAGTGCCCCGCTGGGTGACGGCTTTCCGTTCTACCCGGCCAAGGGCACGAACGCCTCGCGCCCGCAGGTGCATGTCCGGCTTGAATTCGCCGACCCGGTCATGGGGCCAATCCTGCTGGGAGCGGGGCGATATCAAGGCTACGGGCTGTGCAAGCCGGTGAATGAATCGAAGGAGGCGGGCCGATGAGTGGACTGATGATCGATGAGTTTTCCGGCTATTTCCAAGCTCTGCACAACCATCCGCCGTATCCGTGGCAATGCCGACTCGCTCAACAAGCCGTGAATGACGGCTGGCCCGGGGCGATCGACCTGCCCACCGGCAGCGGCAAGACCGCATGCATTGACATCGCCATCTTCGCGTTGGCATGTCAGGCCTCGCGACCTGTTGCAGACCGTACTGCCCCACGACGCATCTTTTTTTGCGTCAACCGCCGCGTGATCGTGGATGAGGCCCACACCCGCGCTCGTCAGATCGCGAAAAACCTCTTCAAGGCAGATCAAGATGGCTCGAATGGCGACCCTGTATTGCGCAAGGTTGCCTCATCACTGCGAAGGATCGCCGGCACATCGACAGAAAATGAAGTTCCCCCGCTGGATGTACTTGAACTGCGTGGCGGCATCTACCGCGATAACCGCTGGGCACGCTCCATCACCCAGCCAACCATTGTCTGCACCACGCTCGATCAACTCGGCTCGCGTTTGCTGTTCCGCGGCTATGGAGTCTCGCCCAACGCCGCGCCGATCCAGGCTGCTCTGATCGCCTACGACTCTCTCATCCTGCTGGATGAAGCCCACATCAGCGAGCCGTTCCGTCAAACGCTTGACTTCGTGACGCGCTATCTCAATCCCGAGAAATGGGCCGAGCAGTCGATCGGTGTCAGGCAGGTGACCGTCGTGCCGATGACGGCGACGCCGAATGAGGCGATGTGCAAACGGGGGGTGACCAAACTTGAGGCGGATGACCGCGCTGTCCAGTCACTTGCCGACCGACTCACGGCTTCCAAGCCCGCCCAACTGCGAGCCGTGAAAGATGTGGCGAAGGGGGTCGTCAAGGAGGTCATCGAAGTGGTGAAGAAGCTGCCCGGCGAATTCCCCGCTGCCGTGGGCATCATGGTCAATCGCGTGGCGACGGCCCGGGCCATCTACCAGCAGTTATGTGAGCTTCGTGCGGCAGCCAGCCAGAAAAAGAGCAAGATACCTGCGGACGCAGCAATTGAACTGGTCATCGGCTCGATGCGTCCGATTGACCGCGATGAGCAGGCCGATCGACTGTGCCCCCTTGTTGGACCGAATCGCCCAAAAATTACTAAACAAACCAGTTTCGTCGTCGCCACGCAATGCCTGGAAGTCGGCGCGGACTATGATTTCGACGTTCTCATCACCGAAGCTGCTTCGTTCGATGCGCTACGACAACGGTTCGGGCGACTCAACCGTGCAGGACGCAAAATCGAGGCGAAGGCGATCATCCTGGCCAGCCAGGAGGAGATCAAGCCTGATGACAAACTCGACGACGCGAAACCCCTTGACCCGATTTATGGAAACGCGCTGCCTCGCACATGGAACTGGATCAACGAACATGCGACCGACGTGACGCATGACGAAAAGACTACCAAGCAAATCGATTTCGGCATCGACGCTCTTGCTGAACTGCTCAAAACAACCAGCGACAAAAGCCGCCCCCCCGAAAACCTGCTAACACCCTCCGCTTCGCTGAACGCCCCGGTCATGCTTCCTGCCTACGTGGATTTCTGGTGCCAGACATCACCCAGGCCCGCACCCGACCCCGACGTGTCGCTGTTCATCCACGGCACGCAACGCAGCGAACCGGACGTGCAGGTCTGCTGGCGGGCCGACCTGATCGAGGACGATCACATGACCCGCGACCAGTGGCATGACGTCGTCGCGCTGCTGCCCCCGACTTCCGCCGAGTGCATGAGCGTGCCGATCTCGCGCGTCCGCCGCTGGCTTTCTGATCAGATGGACAACGCGCAGGACCACGGCGATACGCTGGGTGTCAGTGAAGCCGACGACGAAAAGAAGAAGCAAGTCGAGCAAGCGTCATCTCTGCAACATCCCGGCGTGCTCTGGTGCGGCAGCAAAAACACCATCCTGATCGCTGCACCAGGCGACCTTCGCCCCGGCGACACGCTCGTCCTCCCCGCATCACATGGCACATCGCGTGTTTTGGGCCATCTGCCCGACATCGACGATGTCGATCATGCACCAGCAGGTGAATCGCAAGAGAAACCGGATCTGTCCGCAGTCAACGACGTGGCCGAAACCGCCTTCACCCGAGCCCGCGATTTGGCGGCGATTCGGCTCCACCCCTCCCTGCGATCACGCCTGCCAGTTGGCGAAACATTCGACACGCTGTTCACCAGCGCTGCCGAACGTGAAGAGCCGCCCACGCGTTTCGAGTGGATCGCGATGCTCAAGGCCGCGGCCGATGCGATCGCGCAAGACGGTCCGCTCAAGCAGGCGATGTGCCATCTGGCCGACAACGGTATCCAGATCGAACCCTACCCTGACCGTCGCGGCGTCGTGCTGACCGGACGGAAACGCCTCCGCACCTCCACCGACTGGTTCATCCCGCCAATGGATGACGGCGATGACGAAATCTCACGCGTCCGACGCGATGATCCGATCCTGCTGACCGACCATGTACGCCACATTGAGGCGACGGTGGAGGCGTCGATCCGTATCCTGCCGCTCAGTGTTCCCGCTGAGGCCTGCAAGTGCGCGGCCAATCTTCACGACCTCGGAAAAGCCGATGAAAGATTCCAGGCCTTGCTTCGCCGCACCGATCGCACCGACGCCTGGCTGCTGGCCGGAGTCGTCGACTCGGCGATACTGGCCAAGTCCGATGGCCTGCCCCAGACCCACGCCCAGCGACGACAGGCTCGCCAACGCGCCGACCTGCCCGACGGGTACCGCCACGAAATGCTCTCCGTCCAACTGGCCGAACTGTCGCAACATCTTCCAAACAATCACCCTGCCCGCGACCTGGTCCTCCACCTCGTCGCCGCCCACCACGGCCGCGCGCGACCCTTCGCCCCTGTCGTTCCGGACGATGAACTGCCCGCCGTCGAAGTCGATGGCATTGCATTGACACACCAGCAGCGCGCCCAACTCACTCCACCCCATCGCCTCGACTCCGGCATCGCCGAACGCTTCTGGACACTGACGCGCCGCTATGGCTGGTGGGGCCTGGCCTACCTCGAAGCGGTCCTCCGCCTCGCCGACCAGCAGGCCAGCGTCGCCGAAGATGCCGGATATTATGACAACGAACAGGCCAACGAACCCGCCGAGGTGACGACATGACTGCACACGCCAAACAAGATCAATCCGACGGCCTGCTCCTGCCCGGCCTCGACGGAACCAACCCCCTCGGCTTCCTCGCGGCGCTGGGGCTTTTCCGTGTGATTGATGCATCCAACGATCTCGGACAGATACGCTTGCGGTGGGCTTCCGCAAACGGGACCTGGGTCCCCGCACTCATCGGAACGGATCTCAATCAAGATACATTGCTCCAACTGCTCATGGACAAGCTGTCACAAACGATTGACGAGCACCCCGTCCGGATCCTTAACGATTTAGCCGTGGATGACCCGACACCGCGATTCGACTTGTTTCGGCAACATACTCAAGATGCCTGTGCCAATAGACGAACGGATGCCGACTGGCTCGCCGCACTTGCCAGCGACATCATCCCATCCTCTGCCATCAACCAATTGCAAACCACACGACGCGACTACTTCTACGGCAATCTCAGTTCGGTCATCGAAAGAACCACGATCGACCATCTGCGGCGGGCGATCTTTGCCCCCTGGGACTATGCCGATCCGCTGGACAACCAATCCCTGCACTTGGATCCGAGCGAAGACCGTCGCCACGCTCATCAATGGAACAAGCCCGCTGGCGACCCGGATCGTAAGACATCCGGCGGGATGCTCGGGGCCAATCGACTGGCCATTGAAGCGTTCGCATTGTTCTCCTCGCTGCCGAGCGGCGATGCGTTACGTACGATCGGCTTCACAGGCCAGCGCAGCCACAACACCCGCTGGACCTGGCCAATCTGGAATGTGCCGCTTTCATTGTCTGTCGTATGGCCGCTCCTGATGCTGCCGGATCTTCAGCATGAAGAATTGAAATTCGACGCCTGCGAACAGATACGCCGTCGTGGAATCGTGGCGGTCTTCCGAACCTCACGCATTCTTGTTGGCAAAACACCTAACTTCACCCCCGCCCAGCGCATCGCCTGAACCATGAACGAATCCGGGAACAATTCGATGCGCACCGCTTCGAATGGCGTAGATGGGGCCACTTCCGCAAACGGAGGGTCTGCCCTCGACCCCCTCCCCGTCCGCATGCTCAACGAGTACGCCTACTGTCCCCGGCTCTTCCATTTCATGCATGTCGAGGGCCGATGGGCGGACAATGTCTACACGGTCCAGGGGCGGCACGCGCACCGCAGGGTGGATAAGCTCGATCACATCCTGCCCGAGGCGGACGCGGGCAGCCCCACTGTGTCGCAAACGCAGGAAGGTACGTCCAGCCGACAAGCGGACCCCGCATCCAGCGGTTCATCACCCGCCCCAGACGAACCTTCCCGCGACGAAGGCGACGAGCCGCCCGTCGTCACACGTTCCGTGCCGCTTTCGAGCGACCGCCTCGGCCTCACCGCCAAGCTCGATCTTGTCGCGACAGCAGGCGATGAGGCTGTACCCGTCGAAACCAAGCGAGGCCGAGTGCCCGACGTCCCGGAGCGATGCTACGAACCCGAACGCGTCCAACTCATGGCCCAAGGCCTGCTCCTGCGCGAGCACGGCTATCAATGCGATCACGGCGTGCTCTACTTCGTGGGTTCGCGCACACGCGTAGACGTCCCCTTCACCGCCGACCTCGAAGCACGCACACTCCACCTCATCGCGCAGGCACGCCAGGCCGCACAATCGACCTGTCTGCCTGATCCGCTCGAAGACAGCCCCAAATGCAACGGCTGCTCGCTCAGCGGCATCTGCCTGCCGGACGAGACACTCACCCTCCGGCATGTGCCGCCCGACCCGGCCACACCGAACCAGCCCTATGTCCGCAGACTCTACCCGGCCAGGGATGACGCACTTCCGCTCTACGTCCAGGAGCAGGGTGCCTCCGTGGGCAAAACGGGAGAGAACCTCGTCGTCCGCAAGCAGAAACAGGAGCTGGCCCGCGCACGACTCAAAGACGTCAGCCAACTCGTACTGTGTGGCAACATTTCAGTCACCGCCCAGACCGTACACCTGCTTTGTGAGGCAGGCATCCCGATCGTCCACCTCTCACGAGGTCACTGGTTTTTCGGCCTCACGCATGGCATCACACTACGAAACGCCTATGACCGTGCGGCCCAGTTCCGCACGGCTGCCGACCCTGCCCGATGCCTTAAGCTCGCCCGCGCCTTTGTGACCGCCAAAGGCTCCAACCAGCGAACGCTTCTCAGACGCAACGCATCCACCAGCACCACGGAGGCCGCCGACGATATGGCCCGCCTGCTGACCCAGGTTGAATCCGCAACAAGCCTCGACCAACTGCTCGGCCTCGAAGGCAGCCTGGCCGCCTGCTACTTCCGACTCTTCGCCACCATGCTCAAACCCCGCGACTTTGACGCACAATGGGATTTTCAGCACCGCAACCGACGCCCCCCGCGCGATCCGGTCAACGCCTTACTGTCCTTCGCGTACGCCCTGCTGGTCAAGGAATGCACCGTCGCGCTGCTTTCGGAGGGCCTCGATCCGTGGTGGGGGTTCTATCATCAGCCAAGGCACGGCCGACCCGCCCTGGCGCTCGATCTCATGGAGGAGTTCCGCCCCATCGTCGCTGACAGTGCCGTCATCTCGGCCATCAATACCGGCATGGTCGCCAGGAATGACTTCACAATGTCCGCATCCGCCTGCATGCTCAACGATACCGGCAGAAAAGCCCTGATCCGAGCCTTCGAAGCCCGGCTCGACCATCTCGTCACACACCCCGTTTTCGATTATCGATGCGCCTGGCGGGCTGTGATCCGACTTCAAGCGCGCTTGCTGGCCCGTTGGCTTCGAGGCGATGTCCCCGAATATGTCGGGATGATCACGCGATGAACACCCAACGACGACATTACCTCGTCACCTATGACGTCTCCGATGACAAACGCCGAAACCGAATCTTCCAGACGCTCCGCGACCAC
>PWPN01000099.1 GCA_003557125.1 Phycisphaerae bacterium
CAGCCTGGCTGACAGCCTCGCCCTGCCGATAGGCTGTCAGCGTGAGGCGGGCGATCCCCCGCGCGTTGGCAGCCAGGATGAGCGAGCCGGTCGGAATCGGAAGTACCGCATACGACGCCATGCCTGCAAGGTTATACGGTGCAAGATGTTATGGCAAGGATACGGGCGCGTGACGAAGGGCGCCTCGCCGGAGCTGGCTGGCGGTTTGCGCGATTTTTCGGTGGGCGGTACGCCCCAGCCGGGCCGCGCGGGCGTCCGCGAATTGAAGGCCGACGCGGACGGTGTCGTTGTCCCAGGGGCGTGCGTAGCAGATTCGGCCGACCAGATTCGTGTGCGGTCGGCCCGGTTCGAGCTGCACCGCGCACCGCACGGTCTGACCGGTGCGCCAATCTTCGAGCCGCCCTCCCGAGACGGCTGCCCCGAGTCCGCCCGGCGAGATGTCGAGCATCGTGCCGTGCGCATCCGGTGATGGAAGGTCTTTGCGAGCCGAGTCGTGCGCGCGATGGAATATGAGCGGAAGGCTCAGGGGTGTGGGGATCTTGATGCGGACGTACATGCGCCGTTGGAGTTGTTGGACGCTGTCGGGCCAACGGAGCGCCAAGGGGCCCTCAATCCCGTCGGTTCCCGCATCGAGCACGTCGGTTTCCAGGACACACTTGGTGAGCCCGACACGAAAGGACAGGCCGACGCTTTGGCCGCAGGCGAAACGCGGGCACCGGTTGCGGGATGCCCGGGGGCGTTCGATCCGCAGCACGTTGCCCGATGGGCTGGGAAGAAACCGCGACTTGAGCATCATCCAGCCGCTGCGCGTCCGCGCGGTGACAACAATGAGGCTCCGTTGGGCGATCGCCCGATGGATCGCATGGTTTGAATCCGGCTCTTCTCCGGATACGTATGAAGAAGCGTTCACTTCGGCTCCTCTCCGATTCGGCGGATGAGCGTACCGGAACTCCAGAGCCGCTTGCGGAGCGCCTCGCTGAGGGCGGTGCTTTCGGCGTGCTCGGCGTCGATGGTGAATTCGAGACCGAGGATCATCTTGCCTTCCGTGCCGGCCGGCGTCTTGTTGCAGACCACGGCGTCGAAGGCGAAACGTTGCATGTCGGTCGGGGTCAGCGTGAAGATGACGTGCAGCCGATCGCCGATCCAGGTGCGGTTGGCAGTGGCTGCATCGACCCGGCACGCGAGACCTTCGGAGCTGATGTTGCACAACCAGCCGATGTCTTCGTGGGTCGCTTCTTTTTCGCCGAGCGAGCGCAGCCAGACCCGGCAGGACTCGGCCAACTGGATCCGCCGGAAGCGTCGGCGCTGGGCGACCTGAAGCGTGGCCGGGGCGGCCATCCAGATCCGCACCGCGTCAGCCTGAGGCGGCGGGACGTCGACCTTGACGACGTCGGCGCTGGCCAGGAAAACGTGCTCGCCCAATTGGATCGCCAGATCGCAGTAAGTTCCCACAAGCCGACGGAAGGCGTCGAGCACGTCGCTGGCATGGGACTGGTCGGCCGCACGCAGCAACGAGGCGTTGTCCTCGCGGTTCAGCTCGCAACAGAGCACGATGAATCGGCCGGCCTCCGGAAGATTGGAAGCTTGCTGGGGCGTCTCCTCCATCGTACAGGTCAGCGTGATGACGTCCGACCAGATGCGCGGTTCCAGAAGAACCACTGCCTTGTGGCGAACCGCCTGTTCGAGCGTGCGTGACGACTGGCGCGGGCTCAGGTCAATGGCATAAGACATTTTCTTTCTCGCTTATGGATTGCGGCCGACGCCTTTTCGGGCCAGGCCTTACCCCGTGCTCCTTCCGATTGTCATCCACCCCTGTTGCGTGCGGATGAACTCCTCGATACGGCTCTGCACAGCCCGATGGACAGTGACGTCCGGGTCGAGTTGCCAGGCCAACCCTGCCATGATCCGCTGACCGTCCAAGGCCGACCGAATCCATCGGACCTCGCCGATCACCTCCACGGGCTCGTCGATCGCCAGTTGAAAGCGGGCCCGATATAAATCGCCTGCCGACAATGTGGCCATCGAATCTTCGGCGAATTGTGCGCAACAGCCGGTTTCGGAAAGGTTCAGCAAGCGTCCTCGATGCGATGCCTCCGGCAGTGGGATCTCGCCGAACACTTCCAAGGCTGGGTCGATCAGACCTTCCAGCGTACGGATCGGCTCCAGAGCGATCCGCGCCAGCGGATGGTCGACCATCGACAGACGAAAACTTTCACGACCCGAGACCTTTTCGATCGCAGCCGGCGGCTCCACGGCAAGGGCGGACTCGTCGTGCTGATCGATTCGAGACCAATGCACGATCTCACGGACTGTCGTGACGGCTGTGTATCGCCGATCGTTCCAGCGAAAATTGAATCGCACACGTTCCCCGGCTGACAGCGGGATCGGTCGGCCTTGAGCGATGGGAAGTTCAATCACCCACGCATCGTCCGATAGGTGCAGAAAGCGCGTTTTCGTCTGGATTTTCCGGTCGGGCGGCACACGATAGATGAGCTCGCAACACGTGCCGCGGGCGCACAATTCCAACAGCATTCCCTTTTCGACGCGCTCTGGAATCTGCAGGAGTATCGACATCACGCCCACCCTGGTCGGGCTGTCGAAACGACGCCCGGCAAACATGTTCGCACCGCTCACCTGTCTGATCTTCGGTGCAGGCACCGCCCGACTTGACCAAGATCATATTTTGCAGCCTGAACGGCTGATAACCGGTGACGCAACGTCCCGAAACGGAGGCTTTTACGCAAAAAAATTGCGACGAGGTGACGGCACAGAGAACTGATAACAGGCAGACGGGGGGCGGGGGGCATGCCGTCGCGAAACCGCACTCACGGCGAGGGTGTATAATAATCAGATCGCGGGCCGAGTGAGCGGGGGGTCAGGCGACGCTTTGCACGCCGGGCTCTGCGCTTCCGCCCAATCACGCGAAGGGGATGCCCATGACCACATTCACTTCAGCGAA
>PWPN01000055.1 GCA_003557125.1 Phycisphaerae bacterium
CCATCACCGTCGCCGCCTTCGGGAGCAACGGCACCTTTGCCAGCTACAGCAGCTGGGGGGCCGCTGTATTCGTGACCGCCCCATCGAGCACGTCCGGCGGGTTCGGGATCACCACGACGGACCGGACGGGGGCATTGGGCTACAACCCGGGCTGGGGAGACTCATTCCCCGACCAGAATTACACGAGCATCTTCGGCGGCACGTCGTCGGCTGCCCCTCTGGTCGCCGGTGTATTGGGGCTGGCCAAAGAAGTCCAGCCTGCGCTCGACGTCCGCTTCGCCAAGCACCTGCTCGCCCATACCTCGACGATTGTCCATCCGACGGATTCCACCGTCACCAGCGACGGTGGCTGGAAGACGAACGCAGCAGGCTTCGCCTTCAACCAGAACTACGGTTTCGGCCTCATCAACGCCGACGCGTTGACTGAGATGGCGGTCCAATATAGCGGCGTGACCCCTCTGGTCACCGAGAGCACCGGGACCACTACGGTCAATGCCGCGATCCCCGATTACAATCCGAGTAATCCCAGCATCACTCGAACTTTCACCCTGTCGGGAACCGAACCGCTCGAAGAGGTGCTCGTCACGCTTGACATCACGCATACATGGAGAGGCGATATCGAAGCTTTCCTGACCTCACCCAGCGGATACACCAGTCGGCTCATGTATCGCAACGAGGCAGATTCCTTCAACAACATCAACTGGACCTTCACGACCAACGCCTTCTGGGGCGAGATCCCTGCGGGAACGTGGTCACTGACTCTCAGGGATGTCTATAGCGGCGACTCGGGGACATGGAACTCTTACGCAGTCACCGCGCGGATGGGCGAGTTGATCCCGGTACCGGACGACCCGCCCGTGCTTCTGACAGCGGAATCGGTTCGAAACCACGGTGTGGCCGGCGACCTTGCCATCGACATTCCGTTGGCCGGCGGCGCTGTCGAACCGCGTACGGGCGGGCCGACGCAGCTCGTCGCCACGTTCGATCAGGACGTCTACGGCTCGGGCGGGCCCATCCTCGACGACGTCTGGCTCTCGGACGGCAGCGTCCAGAACGTGACGATCATCGGCAACGCAGTCACAGTGGACATCTCCGACGTGCCGAATGCGACGGTGCTCGCGGTGGCATTCCCGGGGATCGTGAACGACTCGGGACAAGCCAACACGGACGCCCTGTGCATCCGCGTGCTGGCCGGCGACGTGGACGGGGATGGGCTGGTCGCCGTAACGGACATGGTGACCGTCCGCAATATGTTGAATCAACCGGTGACGGCCGCTAACTGTCACATCGACGTAACCGTTGATGGCTCGGTGTCAATGACGGATATGCTGACTGTCCGGAATGCTCTCAACGCGACTGTGGGGACATGCCCGTAAGAGCAATTCAGTCGCTGCGGCATTGCATCGCTCGTACGAGCAGGTTGCTGAAACCGGGTGGGACGGACGTCTCGCCCGTCAGCGACACCTGACTGGGTGGGACGGGCGTCTCGCCCGTCGTTGGTGCGCCGCTGCTCCGCGAGAAGTGCAACCATCCGCACGGGCTTCAAGCCCGCGGCTCCTTGCATCAGGACTTACGTATGCCACTGCTCCGTGAGCAGTGCATGATGGGAAAAGTGCAGCAGCGTCACGGCAGGCCGACCATCCACTCACGGGCAGCTTCGACAGCGGTGCGGACCACGCTGTCCGTATCGCTGCCCGCATCGACAGCCGACATGATCCGACGCACGAGCGCGCTGCCGATGATCGCCCCGTCGGCCTCCGTGCAGACCATCCGGACATGCTCGGCTGTGCCGATCCCGAACCCGACGACAACGGGTCGGCCTGCCAACGCACGCAACGCACGGACGTTGTCCACCAGCTCGGCCGGCAACTGATCGCGCTCGCCGGTGATCCCCGTCACGGACATGTAATAGACGAACCCGTGCGACAGCTCGACGATCTGCCGACGGCGCTCGAGAGGCGTCGCCGGGGAGACGAGCATCACGAGGCACAAGCCCGCCCTGCTCATGGCGGCACTGACCTCGGCCGCCTCTTCGAGCGGCAGATCCGGAATGATGAGCCCGTCGAGGCCCGCTTGGGCCGCCTCCGCGATGAACGGCTCTATACCGCGCCGGTAGACGATCGAATAGGAGAGCATCCCCAGCAAGGGCAGTTCGTACCGCTCCCGGAAGCGCGCGACCATCGCGAGGATGTCCTGGACGTGTATTCCATGCGCGAGCACGCGCGTAAACGACGACTGGATCGTCGGCCCGTCGGCGATCGGGTCGGAATAGGGGAAACCCAGTTCGACCGCTGTCACACCGGCCTCGGCCAGACCTTCCAGGATCCGTTCGGTCGTGGCCAGGTCGGGCAGACCGGCTGTCACGTAAGGCAGCAGGCCCTTTTTGCCCGCGGCTGCCAGTGCGGCGAATGCGTGATCGATGCGGTTGGCGTCGGTTTTCATGGCTGCGACTATACCGGCCGATGCGGATGCAATCCAGTTGCGTTTGACCGGCACTCTTTCATGATCGATACTGCCGGACGGCCCTGAACTCGACCCTGAATCGGAGCTGCTGTCGCATGAAGGCACTGGTTTACACGAACGCGCTCAAGCTCGACACCGCCTGGCCCGACCCGCGGCGGGCCGAGGGCGAGGTCCTCGTCGCACCGACGCTGGCAGGCATCTGCGCAACGGACCTCGAGATCGTCAAGGGCTACATGGGCTTTTCGGGCGTGCTCGGGCACGAGTGCGTCGGGCGCGTCGTCGATGGGCCGCCTTCGTGGCAAGGACGGCGGGTCGTCGTCGAGATCAACTGCGTCTGCGGGTCATGCGAGATGTGCCAGGCCGGGCTGTCGAACCATTGCCGTCGCCGCTCCGTGCTGGGCATCGACGGGCGTGACGGCGTGTTCGCCGAGTGCGTGGCCGTCCCCGAGCGGAACCTTCATGCCGTCCCTGACTCGGTCAGC